>JAISIT010000285.1 GCA_031261915.1 Candidatus Methanoflexus mossambicus | reverse complement strand
TAGTTTCACTATTATTTAAAACTTCTGCAATCGTGTGAGATAAAATAAAAATTGCATGTTTATGTTCTGCTTTAGTTTTATGTATGTGATGAGGACTTATATTTAATGATATGTATTCTTGACAATATCCTTGAATATTTTCATCTTTTTCTAAATATTTTAATAAGTACACTAAAAATTGATGTATTTGTATCATTTCTTCTTTATACATTAAAAACCCCAATATTTTTTCATTGACATAATTAATTAAAAATAGAATATTATGAAATTTATGAATATAGAAAAGTTTATAAAATTATCTATTTGTAGTTTATTATTTTTATAGTTAATGTTTTTTAATGGTTTTTATTAATATTTTAATGGTTTTTATTAATATTTTTCATATTTTATCATATAGATATTTTTCATATTTGTATATAATTTTTCATATTTGCAATACTATAAATATAATAAATTTGCAAAATAATAGTATTAACTACTAATTATTATATTTTATATATTCGTTTTTATATTATGTATTATGTTTTTAAATTATTAGATTATTTTATAACTATTTTTATAACTATTTTTATAACTATTTTATTAAATATTTTATTAATATTTTTTGGAGATTAAATGAAAATTATTAAATATGATAATAATAATTCATCAAAACTTTTTAAAAGGTCTAAAACTGATGTTAACAATGTTTTAAATATTGTTCAAGATATAATAACTAATGTTAAAGAGAATAAAGATGAAGCTATTAAAAATTATACTAAAACCTTTGATAAAGTTGAAATTAATGAATTAAAAGTTTCTAAAGAAGAAATAGCTGAAAGTTATGGATTACTTGATGAAAAAGTATTAAATGCTTTAAAAAAAGCTATTAAAAATATTGAAAAATTTCATCGATTGGAGATTCCAAAAGAATGGAAAGCAGAGATAAATACTGGAATTGAAGCTGGACAAATCATTAGACCAATAAATAGTGTTGGTTGTTATATTCCTGGAGGGCGAGCTATTTATCCTTCAACTATACTCATGACAGTCATTCCTGCAAAAATAGCTGGAGTTAAACGGATTGTTGCAACAAGTCCTCCACAGATTAATGGTAAAATATCTCCTGCAATTTTAGTTGCTGCTGATTTAGCTGGTGTCGACGAAATATATAAAGTAGGTGGTGCTCAAGCTATTGCTGCACTTAGTTATGGAACACAGTCAATAAAAAATGTTGAAAAGATTGTTGGACCTGGAAATATCTTTGTAACTGCTGCAAAAAAGCTTGTTTATGGTGATGTGGATATAGATTTCCATGCAGGACCGTCTGAAGTTTTAATTATTGCTGATGAATCAGCAAATCCTAGTTATATTGCTTATGATATTCTTTCTCAAGCAGAACATGATCCTAATGCCTCATGTTTTTTAGTAACAAATAATGAAGAAATAGCTATTAAAACCAATGAAGAAATAGATAGATTATCAAAAATAGCTGTTAGAAAAGATATAATTCTTGAATCCTTAGATAAATATGGAAAAATAATTTTAACTAATGATATTGATGAAGCTATTGAAGTTTCAAATAAATATGCTCCTGAACATTTAATAATAGCTACCAATGATGATGATAATGTTTTAACAAAAATTACCAATGCAGGTTCTATATTTTTAGGAAATTACTCTCCAGTGGCAGCAGGAGATTATGGATCTGGAACAAATCATGTTCTTCCAACATCTGGAGGAGCTTCTGTTTATTCTGGTCTTTCTACAGAATCATTTTTAAAGAAACCTACAGTTCAAAGGATTACTAAAGAAGGATTAACTAAATTAAGTAATGTTGTTGTTCCTCTTGCAGAGTATGAGGGTTTAATTGCACATTCTGATTCTGTTAAAGTCCGTATAGATAAATTAGGCAATTAGACAATTAAATATCTAAATAATTTAAATAATATAGTTTATTTTATTTAGTTTTATTTAGTTTTTACTTAATTTATTTAGTTTTATTTTATTTGGTTTTAATTTTGGTTTGGTTTTGGTTTTATTTATTTTTATTTAGTTTTATAAATTATTAACTTATCTTTAAAATTTATAAATTATTTTATATTCTTATTTTTTATATTCTTATTTTTTTTTAATTTTTTATTTTTTTTTTTTAAATTTTTAATAATTTATTTTAAAATAGTATTATTTAAAAAGATTTTCAAAAACTTTATTTATAAAAAAAAATATAATTAAAATATTATAATTTATTTAGATTAATTTAATCATATTTTCTAAAAAACTAAATTGATTTAATTTTATTAATTAACTTTTGAATTAATTTTTCTTTAATTAATTTTTCGTAAAAATTAAATTAATTTATTTAATACTTTTATTAAAATTTTAATTTATTAATACTTTAGTTTATTAAACTACTTTAATTTATTAAAACTTAAATTAATCATATTATTTATAACAAAAAAATACTTTAGGTGAGTAAATGTCAAGATTAGGTGAATGGAGAAGAAGTCATTATACAAATAATGTCAATGAGAATTCAGTTGGAAAAGATATAACTATTATGGGTTGGGTTCATGAAATTAGGGATCTTGGTGGAATTATATTTGTAATTATTCGTGATAGAGAAGGTAAAATTCAAGTTACTGTTCCCACTAAACATGTTGATCCACAGGTCTTAGAAGACATTAAAAAATTAAGAAAAGAATCAGTAGTAGCTATTAAGGGAAATGTTCAAGAAGCAGGAAAAGCTATTAATGGTGTGGAAATTATTCCAAATGTTGTAAAAGTATTTAATCCTGCAAGTCAACCTTTACCAATGGATCCAACAGATAAAGTTAAAGCAGAAATTGATACAAGATTAGATTCACGTTTTATTGATTTAAGAAGAGAAAATATTACTTCAATTTTTAAAATTAAAAGTCAATTATTACACAGCACAAGAGTTTTCTTTGAAGAAAATGGATTTTTGGAAATTAACACTCCAAAATTAGTGGCTTCTGCAACTGAAGGTGGAACAGAGCTATTCCCAATAACCTACTTTGAAAGAGAGGCATTTTTAGGTCAATCTCCTCAGTTATATAAACAAATGATGATGTCTGCAGGTTTTGATAAGGTTTATGAAATAGCTCAAATTTTCAGAGCAGAAGAACATGATACACTTAGACATTTAAATGAAGCTATTTCTATAGATATGGAGGCATCATTTTTATCAGATACCGATGTAATGGATATTTTAGAGAAATTAATCAATAAAGTTATCTATGATATTGTGGATAAACAACAAAATTCTCTTGAAATTCTTGATTCTAATTTAGAGCTTTGTGGATGTCCTTTCCCTGTTGTAACCTATGATGAAGCAGTGGATATTATTAATTCAAAAGGTGTTGAAATGGAATGGGGAGAAGACTTATCTCGTGCAGCTGAAAAGGCGCTTGGAGAAGTATATGATGGTTTTTATTTCTTAACTAATTGGCCAAGTGAGATTAAACCATTTTATGTCATGGCTAATGAGAAAGATCCTACAATTGCCCATGCATTTGATTTAATGTATAAAGACCTTGAAATTTCATCTGGAGCAATGAGGATTCATCAACATGATCTTTTAAAAGAAAAAATAGCTGAAAAAGGACTTAATCCTGATTCATTCGGAGGATACTTAAAAGCATTTGATTATGGAATGCCACCACACTCTGGTTGGGGTGTTGGAGCAGACAGATTAACTATGGTTCTTACAGGAGTTAACAATATTCGCGAAGCTGTTTTATTCCCAAGAGATAGACGTAGATTAACACCTTAATTGTTTTAATCCATTTTTAGATTAATAATTATTTTTTAGAATTTTATAATTATTTCTGATAATAATTGTGATTAATTTATGAATTAGTAATATTTATAAACTTTAAAAATTATATTTTCATATATGTTTAAATAATTGTTGGTGAAAAATATGGAAAATAAATATAAAAAAAATTATTTAACTGATGTGATTTTTGAACTCAAATTCCCTCCAGTTCTTGAATTTATGGACGGTGTGAATTCCCCTGTTTCAAAATTTCAAAAGAAAATAGTTGATGAATTTTCATATTCTAAAGTAGATATAGGTGAAGAACTTGTAGTAATGCCAAATGGGATTAATTCAGAGATATCTACAAGCACAAGAAAGAAAATGTCATGGGTTTTTTATAATGAAAGTTCCAATCCTACAAAAAAAATTATTTTAACTCATAATAGTGTAATATTAGTTTATAATGAATACAATAATTTTGAAGAGTTTTCAGAATCAATTAATTTAATTTTAGATGCTTTATCTGATTATCCTATAAAAAAATCTGAATACATAGGTCTTAGATATATAAATCAATTAAGTTTTGATAATATTTCTGATTGGAGTAAGTTAATTAATACAAATCTTCATTTGGTCACTTCGAAATTTGTAAAAAATGATATTTTAAGATCAATGCATACCTTAGAGTTTAAAGAAAAAGATTATCAAATCCAGTTTGTTTTTGGTCAATTTAATAGTGAATATCCTAACCCTATTTCCAAAAAAGAATTTGCATTGGATTATACATGTAGATGTAAAGATTCTAATGATATTATAGATGTACCTAAAATAACTAAAGAAATGAATGAAATTATTGTGAAATGGTTTGAAAAAAGTATTTTAGATGATTTAAGAGAAAAATTGGAGGTAGAATAATGTTCGAAGAAATTAAAACTACAACAAATAATATTCGATATTATGGATCTAAAAAAAATCAAGAAAAATATTTGAATGATATAAAAAATTTTAAAATTGATACTTCGTTATATAAAACTAATCAGATGCGTATTACTAAAAGACTTAGTAAAGTTAAGTTATAATCTATTTATTAATTAAATTGGTAATTGTTATGAAATCAAAAATTAATTCAATATATAGGTTTAAAGATGGAAAAAGAGTTTATCAAGGTGATTTTTTTTCAGATTTAGAACTTGTTGTTTATAATATTGATAATGATGAATTAATTTTTGATCAACTTCTTTTACCATATTCTGTTGTTTTATCCCAAGATTGTGATTTAGAATCAGATTTTAAAAAAAGAGAAGAAATTCATTATTGTTCAGATGAAGACTCTAAAAAAAGGTGTTATAATAAATTTTTAGATTCTATATTGCTGTGTCCTGCATTTTTGGCAGAACGTTTAAGAGAAGGAAACCATTTAAATGAGTTAGGTAGAACTGTTGAAAGAATAAACAAGAAAGATTGGAAAAAAATTCAGAATAATGATAATCATCGTTATCATTTTATACCTTCTGAAAATATTGATAAATATTTATCTATGCCCGATTTGGTAATTGATTTTAAAAAATATTATACAATTCCAAGGGATTATTTATATTTTTATAATAACAAATATAAATCCTCATTAAATGAATTGGTTAGAGAAGATCTTTCAAATAGATTTGCTTATTTTCAATCAAGAATTGGTTTGCCTAATTTTCAAAATAATAAAATATAAATATTGATAATGACTATGAAAATCTATGATTTGGCTATTATTGGTGGTGGTTCTGCTGGAATGATGGCAGCTATTTCTGCAGCTAAAAATGGAATTAAAAAAATAGCTATTATTGAAAAAAACAAATCTTTAGGAAATAAACTTCTTTTAACTGGTGGTGGAAGATGTAATATTACTAATTTAAAAGATACAAAGGAATTAATTCAAAAAACATCTTCTTCTCTTTATTCTAAAAATTTCTTAAAACATTCTTTTTATACTTTTTCTCCAACAGATTTAATAGATATTTTCAATGAAAAAGGGCTTGATTTTAAAGAAGAAAATAATAATAAGATTTATCCAATTACGGATGATAGTAATTCTGTTTTATCAGTATTATTAAAATATTTAAAAGAATATAATGTAAAAATTTTTAATAATATTAATGTTACTAATATTATTAAAGAAAATAATATGTTTCAAGTTTTTGATTCTAATTTTGATTCTAATTTTGATTCTAATTTTGAATTGATTGCAAAAAATCTTATTATTTCTACTGGAGGTAAAACTTTTCCAAAAACTGGTTCAAATGGTGATGGTTATTATTTTGCATCATTATTTAATCATAAAGTTTCTAAAGTTTTATCTGGGTTAATATCTCTTAATTCCAATGAAAAATCAATAGAAAATCTTTCAGGATTAACTTTAAATGATATAAAAGTTAGTTATTATTATAATTCACTAAAATGTTCTAAAATAGAGCATCATACCTATGGAAATTTAATATTTACTCATAATGGACTTTCTGGTCCAGCTATTTTAGATATTAGTAATAAAATAGCTGAATCAATTATTTTAAATAATATGAGTAATATGAGTAATATGAATAATGTAAATGATGTAAATAATGAAATAGCTATTTATTTGGATTTTTGTCCAGATTTAACTTATGATTTATTGGATGCTAAATTTAAAGATGATTTTTCATGTAATGGAAAGAATAAAATTAAGAATTATTTAAAATTTTATCTTCCTAATCGATTTATTGAAATATTTCTTGATTTATCAAATGTTGATTTAGATAAAACTTTATCAAATATTAAAAAATCTGAAAGAAAAAATATTATAAATAATTTAAAAGGATTTAAAATTAAAATTAATGGCTTTAATGATAAAAATCAAGGAATGATTAGTTGTGGTGGAGTTAAAGTTAATGAAATCAATCCTAAAACTATGGAATCTAAATTAGTTAAAAATCTTTATTTTGTTGGTGAAGTTTTAGAATGTTTTGCTCCAACAGGAGGATATAATTTACAAATAGCATTTTCAACGGGTTTTTTAGCTGGAAAATCAATTGTTTCATAATTTTTTCTTTTATTTATCTTTAATATTCTTATTTAGATTAAAATTTGAATGAAATTTAAATTATAGCTAATTTTATGATAATTTTATGATAAACTATAAATATAATAAAAAACATAATTATTTAAGTATAAAAATTTATGTATAATACATTAATTAATTATAAAAAATTAAATTATAATAGTTAAATTATAATATTAAATTATAAATTTTATACTCATTATTTATACTTTTAAAGCACTATGAAATGTGTAATAATTATTTTAATTACTATGATTACCATAACTGATTTAATTATTAATAATTATCATAATATCAAATATTACTTATATCACAAGGGGTGATTTATAAAATGGAAAATCGTGAGAAATATATAACAAAAATTGATGATTTAAAAACTGAAATTAGGTTATTAAAGGAAGAAAATGATAAGACAAAAAAACAGTTGGTTTGGAAAAATCGTAAATTAGAAAAAGACAAAATACTAATTGAAAATGATAGAATAAAGATGGAAAAAGAGTTAAAATCTTTAAAAAATGATCTTCAACGTTATAGAACTCCTCCTCTTGTTCTTGCAACAATTACGGAAATTTTAAAAGATAATCGACTAGCTGTTAAAAGTAGCACTGGTCCACAGTTTTTAATTGATTATTCTCCAAGTGCATTTGATAAAAATATTGTAGTTCCAGGTTCTCGTGTGGCTTTACATCAACAAACTTTTAGCATCGTTGATATCCTACCATCAGAAAAAGATGAAAATGTTACTGGAATGGAAGTTGATGAAAAACCAAATGTTGGTTATGATTCTATTGGTGGACTTGATGATCAAATTGTTGAAGTAAAAGAAACTGTTGAACTTTCATTGAAAAGACCAGATTTATTTGAAAAAGTAGGAATTGAACCACCTAAAGGTGTTCTTTTATTTGGTCCTCCAGGAACAGGTAAAACATTGCTTGCTAAAGCTGTTGCCAATGAAACAAATTCAACATTTATAAAAATTGTTGCTTCTGAGTTTGTTAAGAAATATATTGGTGAAGGGGCAAGAATGGTTCGTGGAGTTTTTGAACTTGCAAAAGAAAAAGCTCCAAGCATTATTTTCATTGATGAATTGGATGCAGTGGCAGCTAAACGTCTTAAAAGTTCTACAAATGGAGATCGTGAGGTTCAAAGAACTCTTATGCAGCTATTAGCAGAATTAGATGGTTTTGAAAATCGTGGAGACATTGGCATCATTGGAGCTACTAATCGTCCAGATATACTTGATCCAGCATTACTTAGACCTGGTAGATTTGATAGGTTTATTGAAGTTCCAGCTCCAAATGAAGAAGGTAGGAAAGAGATTCTTAAAATTCACACTGCTAAAATGTCCTTAGATAAAAATATTGATTTAGATTTATTGGCAAACATGACCGATGGAGCATCTGGTGCTGATTTAAAAGCTATTTGCACAGAAGCAGGTATGTTTGCAATTAGAGAAGAACGTGTTGAAGTAACTGAATTTGACTTCATGGAAGCTTATGATAAGATTCTTGGTCATGATTATGATGAAGAATATCAAAAAGAAGCTGGAGTAATGTTTGGATAAATTATCAAACTTAAATATTTTAATATGATCCTGTGATGAACCCTATGAGCGCTGATTTATGATGATTGATGGGCGAACTGAGGATTATATTTTATTTTAATTTAAATTTTATTTTTTTAATTTTTAATTTTTAATTATTCACGTAATACTTTTAATTTTAATATTGTTTCTAATATTTATTTTAATTTTAATAATATTGATAATTTCATAAATATTTAATAATCATAATTAAATGTGATATTATGAGATGTGAAATTTGTGGTGAAACTATAAATGGAGAGCCATTGAGGACAAAAATCGATGGATCTGTAATGGTGGTTTGTGAAAAATGTTCTAAATTCGGTAAAATCCAAAAAGCACCACCAGTTCCTAAAACTTTCGCAAAAAATGGTCAAAAAGATAAAAATCAGAATCAATACAAACCAAGACCTATGTATAGTATTGATGAACCTACTGATGATTTAGTTGAAGATTTTAATACTCTTGTTAGAGAAAAACGAGAGAAAATGGGACTTTCTCGTGAACAACTTGGAGCAAAAATCAATGAAAAAGCTTCTGTTGTAAGTAGAATTGAATCTGGAAAGATGACTCCAGATACTAAATTAGCACAAAAACTTGAGAAAACTTTAAAAATTAAGTTACTTGAAGAAGTTGGTGGTTTTAATTTAGAAGAATTTAAATCTTCTCGTTCTGGAGGTTCAACCTTAGGAGATATTGTTAAAATCAAAAGAAGATAATTATTTTTTTTATTCTTTTTATTTAATATTTTATAATTTTTATTTTTTTAAATTATATTCTATTTATTTAATTTATTTCTATTTCTTTTTTAGCTATTTCTATCTTTTTTAAGCATTTCTATTTCTTTTATATCTATTTCTATCTTTTTTTAAGCTATTTTTATCTTTTTAAGCTATTTCTATTTTGTTTAATTAATTTTTTTATTGTCATGTTTTTATTTTTTAAAAATATCAATTTCATTTTATTTTTTTAAAATTTAACTTAAAAAAATCAATAGGTTTATATACTAAACGGTTCATAATATTACTTAAGTTTACTTTAAAAAAACTTATTTTCACTTTAAAAATATCAAAACATTTATATACTGTTATAATAAAATATTAATTATCAAGTAAATTTGAATAAAAATAAAGTTTATTTGATTTAATTGTTTTTAATATTATTGTTATGTTTTGAAATTGTTATGTTTTGATAAATTTAGGATTTATTAAGTTATTAATCTACTAAGTTATTAATTTGTTAAGTTATTAAGTTATTAAATTATTAATTTATTATTTGATTATTATATCATTTTAATTTCTTAATAAATCTATAAAAATGGAAAATGATATAAATGCATATTATGGAAGGATTTATACCATGGTATTGGTGTTTGTTTTGGTTTATACTTTCAATACCAGTGGTTGCTTATGGAATATATAGGATTAAAAAAGTTACAGATGAAGTGCCAGAAAGTAAGGCATTATTAGCAGTTAGTGGAGCATTTATGTTTATATTGTCTTCACTTAAAATTCCATCAGTTACAGGAAGCTGTTCTCACCCTACAGGAAATGGTCTTGGTGCAGCATTATTTGGTCCAGCTGTAGCATCAGTTTTAGCAGCAATTGTTTTAATTTTCCAGGCATTACTTTTAGCCCATGGAGGATTAACTACACTTGGAGCAAATATATTCTCAATGGGAATTATTGGTCCTGTTGTTGCTTATTTTGTATACAAAACAGTTGTAAAAGCAGGTTTAAATTCATCAATAGCTATTTTCTTTGCAGCATTTTTAGGTGATCTTTTAACTTATGTTACAACAGCAATTCAACTTTCACTTGCTTTTCCACAACCAAGTTTTACCACAGCATTAGGAGTATTTTTAGGAATATTTGCAGTTACTCAAATCCCACTTGCAATAGCTGAAGGTTTATTATCTGTTGTGGTATGGAATACCTTAAAATCAAGTAAATTAGGACTTTTAAAGAAATTAAAAGTTATTAATCCTGATGAAACAATCAGTGATAGTTAAGTTTTAATTGGTGATTATATGAAAACTCGTAATATAAATATTATTTTAATATTAGTTGTAATAATATTAGCTATTGCTCCAATGGTGATTTATTCTGGTCTTGGAGAAGATGACGGTTACTTTGGAGGGGCTGATGGTGCTGCTGGTGAAGTAATTGAAGAAAGTGGATATGAGCCATGGTTTTCCTCATTATGGGAACCTCCAAGTGGTGAAATAGAAAGTTTATTATTTGCAGTCCAAGCAGCTATTGGTGCCATTATTATTGGTTATTTCGTTGGCTACTGGAAAGCAGAATCTAAATACAAAAAAGATGATGAAAATAAGTAATTTTTAAAATTTAATTAAATTATTTTTATTATTTAATTTTTTTAATAAATTATTTTTTAATTATTTTTTAATTATTTTTTAATTATTTTTTAATTATTTTTTATAAATTTATTATTTTAAGAATAAATTTTAATACTTTTTAAGTTTTTGTAATAAAAAGTTTATTAATGGTGAGTTATGAATTTTGAAATTGATACAATAGCACATAACAATAATTTAAATGATATAAATCATAATTATAAAATAGTTATAGCTATTGCTCTTTTAATTTCTGCTTTAATCTTTAATTCACCAATTGTTTCTATTTTTATAACTCTTTTAATAGGATTTACTTTAATTTTTATAGCTAAAATTCCTTTTAAATTTTATTTAAAATTCATGTCTATTCCTTTGGTTTTTTTATTAATAACATCTATTTTCATGCTATTTTTCTTTGGAACTGGAAATATTATTTATTCCACATCAATTTCATGGTTAGTTATTCGTGAAGATGCAATAAATCTTACGATAACTACTTTTTTTAGAGTAATAGCTTCATTTTCAGCTTTAGGATTTTTAGCAATGACAACACCATTAAATGTTGTTTTTAATCGTCTTGCAGCTATTAAAGTTCCTAAAATATTTATTGAAATAGCTAATTTAATGTATACTACTGTTTTTATATTTTTTAATCAAATTGAAATTATGAGAATAGCTCAAAAATCACGATTAGGTTATAATGGAATTAAAAATAGCTACAGATCTTTAGGACTTCTTATTACAAATCTCTTTTTTAAATCATTAGATCGTGGAGAAAAGCTTCAAACTACTTTAGATTCTAGATGTTTCTCTGGAGATTTTCCAGTTTATAATAATAAATAATACAATTTAATAAATAATACAATTTAATAAATAATATGTATAATAAATAATATGTATAATAAATAATATGTATAATAAATAATATGTATAATAAATAATATGTATAATAAATAATATGTATAATAAATAATATGTATAATAA
>JAISIT010000032.1 GCA_031261915.1 Candidatus Methanoflexus mossambicus | reverse complement strand
TAATTTTAATAATTTTAATTTTAATAATTTTAATTTTAATAATTTTAATTTTAATAATTTTAATTTTAATAATTTTAATTTTAATAATTTTAATTTTAATAATTTTAATTTTAATAATAATAATGGTATTATTAGTAATATTAGTAATAATAATAATAATAATAATAATAATTTTAATGATTAAATCTATTAATTGAATATATGTTTTTAATTCAATTGAATATTCGATTAAATAAATAATGGTAATTTTAATTAGTTATGTTGTTAATTTAGAAGAATTTAAGAAGTATATTGTTAATTTAAAAGATAAATTTGTTTGTTTTTTTATTCATTTGTTTTTAATAGCTTCCAATTATAAATAAATGTTTAAATATTGCAAATTTAAGATTTGATTATTTCACATGCCTCACGGTGAAAAATCATGGAAGAAAATAATTTAATTACGAAAGCAGAAAAGTATTTAGAACAAATTAAGCTAAAAAGTATTGATTTATCAAAGATATCGAACTTAGATAATTTTGTAAGTTTATATCAGTCATTAAATCAGTCCCATGATTATTTGGTTCAAATGCGAGATGAAATGATTAGACGAGGTTTTGAAAGTCCTTATGGGCATAGTTCTATATCTTTTAAAGATGTTCCAAACAATGAACTTTCTGAAATTTCTCGTCATTCACAATATTTTAGAATGAAAGCTAATTCTAAAAAAATAGTTTTAGATATGGTAAAATCTGCTGTAAGTTCTCATAGAATAGCTATTTCAAATTTAAGTGAGTATGCATTAATTAAACCTAAAAATATCAATGAAAAACATAAAAAAGCTAAATCTTTTAAAATTACAGATAGTAATATTGATATTGACGAGATTGATTCTAATAGCTATTTAATTGAACGAAATCAAAAAACTGTTTATCGATTGGAAATTCTTCCCTACCTTCCATTATCTGGAAATTATAAGGTTTTAATGTCATCTTTAACTGATTCTGGTTTAGTTTCTTTTAAAAAAATTGTAAATGCATTAAGACAGAAAAAAAATGCTGTTGTCAAAACAGTTTCGGTTACGATTAAACGAAATAAAAATGGTAGGATTGTCACCGAAAGATTGAATTTTGATTCTGATTATGTTGATAATTATGAAGAAAAACTACGGGAAATGTATGGAAATAATTTTGCAATTAAAAATCTTGAGTTTAATAAATCTAAACCTTCAATAATTAATGAAAAACATACAAGAACTGCTTTAGCAATAGCTTATGCAAAATTTTCTGAAAAAATTATTGATACTCATATTGATGATATTTTAAAAGATAATATTAAGGATTATAACTCTTTAAAACTTTATGATGAAATTGTTTATGATATAAATACTCAAAATCCACATTTTATTGATGATGAGGAAGAACTTGAACAATGGAGAAAAGATAAATTAGATTTAACTTTAGTTAAAGTAGGTTTAATGAATAAAGAGTATATACTGAATACAAATCTTCAAAACGATTTAAATACACGAAAAACTTTGAAATTAGAAGTTTTTTCTGAAATTGGCTCTACCTTAATTTTATGGGATATTTTTAAATATTATTTAACCACATCAAATGATAGGAGAAAAAGATATAGAGGACTTTTCCCGTATCTTAGAGGAGATATTGATAGACGACAAAGACAAGTTTTTGATAGTCATAATGGTGATACAATAGATTTATTGGTGAAATATGCCAATGAACATATATTAAAAATTCCAGAAATGGATTTAATTCTTTTTAATAAATTTAAACTTGAAAAAAAAATTAAACGTTTGCCTAATTGGAAAGTTGATTATTCGTTAATTGGTCCAACTCTTTTACTTTCACAAAATACTGATTCTCAAAATATAAATTGTGATGATGAGTTCATTAAATCTGTCTTACTTAACTTTAATTTAGTTTGTGATGATTTAAAAAAAGGTTTAGAAGAAAAAGAATTAATTGATTCTGGAAATACAAATAATAATTCAGATTCAACATCAAAATCATCAAATACACATAATAAAAAGAAAAATAGTAGATCTCAAGAATTTTTAAACTTAATCAAGTAGATTTAATAAAATAAATTTAATCAAGTAGATTTAATAAAATAATTTCAAATTAAATAATTCTAAATTAAATAATTCTAAATTAAATAATTTTAAATCAAATTATAATACTAATAATATTTTCAATTATGTAATATGTATCATATTTTAATATTTATCAAAAAGTAGGTTATTTCATGAAAATTTTAGTAATTAATAATCATGGTCAATATAATCATAGAATACTTCGTTCACTTAAAGATTTAGATATTCCTGCAGAATTGGTTTCTAATGAATTATCTCTTGAAGAAATATTAGAAAAAGATCCTATTGGTATTATTTTGGGTGGTGGTCCAGATATTGATGGTGTTGGGAATAGTGAAGAGTATATTAATAATTTAGATCTTCCAATATTGGGGATATGTTTAGGTCATCAATTATTAGCTAAAAGTTTTGGTGGAAAAATAGCTACTGCCGATAATGAAAGTTATGCGACTATTGAAATCAATATTGATTCTGATGATGCGATTTTTAAAGATTTAGGTGATGAAATGGAAGTTTATGCATCACATAAAGATGAGGTCACATCTTTACCCTGTGATTTTAATCCCCTTGCAAGTTCTAATATCTGTGAATACGAAGCTATTAAACATAAAGATAAGCCATTTTATGGTATCCAATTTCATCCTGAAGTTCATCACACTCCTAAAGGCGATTTAATCTTTAAAAATTTCCATACTATTTGTAAAAACTATAATTCTTCTAAATAACTATTTATTTGATAGTTATCATGATTTGAATTGATATGCTTTTATTATTTTATGTTTTATTATTTTATGTTTTATTAATTGTATTATCCTTATTTTTTTATTATTGTATTTATTTTTAATAATTTTAGAAGTGTTATGAAAATTATTTATAAAAAGTAATACTTTTATATGTTCTTATATATTTATATATTACTATATATTTATATATTATTATATTAAATTATAATATATATGATAAATGAAATTATAGTAATAAATAGATATAAATCGTAATTATAAATTAAATAGCAATTATAATTGAATAATACTTATAATTAAATAAAATTTATTTAAATACTTTAATTTTCAGGATTAATCATAGTATGTACTATTTATTTAAAATTTAGGTGTGGTTTTATGGTTGAAAAATTAGTTGATGACTTACGAGAAAAAGCTTTAGAGAATAAAGATGATATTAAACGAGAAAAAGTTGAACTTTTGATTGGAGATGATGTTCAAGAATTTATCATCTCTGGTATTGGTGCTAAAACAATAAAGCTTGAAAAGTATGTTAGGTATGAAGATATTGTTAATGTTACTGAAGATGGTAGAGAAGGTTTAGAATCTTCTATAAAATCTAAAATTGAAGAATTTTCAGAAAAATAAATTAACAATACTCTTATTTTTTTTATTTAAATCTTTATTTAAATCTTTATTTAAATCTTTATTTAAATCTTTATTTAAATCTTTATTTAAATCTTTATTTAAATCTTTATTTAAATCTTTATTTAAATCTTTATTTAAA
>JAISIT010000025.1 GCA_031261915.1 Candidatus Methanoflexus mossambicus | reverse complement strand
AACTTGTTGTAAGGAAAAGTTTATGCAATGTCCAATAAAAATATGGGTGTAAAACATAAATAGCCAAAGAATTTGCCCCTAATTTTGTTAAAAATGTTTTTTTATTTGTCATTAAGCTGACTATTATTAAAACGCCTATTATACTAAATATGATACTTACAAGTTTCATTAATATTCCCAAAGTTGAACTAATTTTTAAGCTTTTATAACTTTGATTGAATGTGAAAAAGCTTTCAGAATAGTTATTGAATACAAATATCATTAATATTATAAATAAAATGAATATAATTAATATTATTATCTTATTATTATTAATTATATTTTTAAATTTTAGTATTAGTGATTTAAATTTAGAATTCACTGTATTTAAGTAAATATCTGAATTTCTAAAATAATAACCTAACATGAAAATTGGCAAATAATATAATGTTCTGTGTAAAGCTAAAAATCCTTTTGGGATATCAATTAAACTAATTAAAATCGCTATAATGAATATTATCCACCATATATGTTTTATTTTAACAAAAATTGGTAGAAACAACCTCATTATAAATAGAGCAAGTAAATACCATAATACTCTTGATGGAACAAAGTAAGGAATATCTGTTATTCCACCACCAAGAACTAAGAAATTAAAAATAATCCATAATGTACAAAAGAATATATAAGGAATGAATATTCTCTTAAATGCATTAATTGTATTATTTTCATCAACTTTTGAGAAATAACCACTAACAAAGAAAAATAGTGGAATACCTAAAGCCATTAACATATTTAATATTCCTGCTGGAATATTATGTCCTGAAAATGGAAGTGATACATGGAACAAGACTATTAGTATAATAGCTAAACCTTTAATATTATCATATTTAGCTATTCTTTTATTTTTAATATTTTTTATCATGATTCCACATTTATGAAAAATTCATTTTAAAATAAGAAAATATAAATAATTATATGAAAAATACAAAAGTTAAATTATTTTTATATTATAATGTTTTAATTTTTAATTAATAATTTAAAATAAATCCATCAAATTAATTCCTGCATCTTGTTATTAGTATTACTTATATTTATATTATTAATAGTATTAGTTATTTTTAAAATCCTATGAAGATAAATTTATCAAATTAATGATAAAAAAATCATTCATTAACTTATGTTTAAATTTTCAAATATTGTTATGATATTATCAATATGTTATTTACTTAAACAAATTATTTAAATTTATTTATTTAATTTTTCAAGTATGAATGATGCAATTCTTTCAGTAGATTTACCATCTCTATATTTAAAGAAATCATTTTTAAATTTATCTAGTTTATATTCCTCAAAATCACCATTAATAATTGAATTTGTTAATTCTTTTTCATTATAAACTATTTTTCCTGGAACAAAAGATTTATATTCAAAATAGAAACTTCTTTGTGAAATATATTCTTCTAAATCAAAGGAATAAAATAAAGTAGGGATATTTAAAAGTGAGCTTTCGAAAACAACAGATGAATAATCAGTTATTAGAATATCCGATACAATTAACAAATTATTAATGTCATCATTAATTGGAATATCAATTATAACATCTTTATATTTCTCTGGAACTTCAAAATGATCTTTAACAAAAAAATGATGTTTCATTAAGATTGCGTACTCTTCATTAAGGGTATTATAAAGATTAACTGGGTTAAAAGCATCTATTGGATAATAACCTGTTTTTCTATTTTTTCCCCTATAAGTTGGAGCGAATAGAATAATTTTTTTGTCTTTTAACTTAGGATACTTAGTATAAAAATCATTTTTAATTTTAATTTTATAATTATCATCAAAAAACACATCAGTTCTTGGAATACCTAATGCTTGAACTTTTTCATTAGAAATACCAAATGCTTCACTATAACAATCAATTACATTATCACTAGATACTGTAACTAAATCATATTTTCTATTTGCAGTATCTTTCAAACCAGGAGCACCAGGTCGCCCTAAACGAGAAAAACCAAAGGTTTTAAATGCACCACATGCATGCCAAACTTGAATTAAAAATTGGTCTGTTATTGTAAAGTAATTTAACTTAGAAAAGTACGCATCAAAGAGAATGATATCTGCTCGAGCCATTTTAATATAAGTTTTTAGTCTATGTTTAAGTGGAGATAAAGAAAAAGTTTGATTTATAGTTGAAACACTAATAGACACTGTTTTATCTGAACTATTTGATATATTTAAGTTTTTTTCGTTCATATCTTGAATATAATCATGAATAAATTTCAAGTTACCCGTTAATTTGATATCTCTTTCTGATAAAAACAAAACATCTGTTTTTTTTGAAAATCTTCTAATTAAATGATAAAAAAGATTAATCAACCACTTTTTGGATGATTTGACAAATTCACCTATCTTAAAATTTGAAAAATTAGATAATCTCCAAATAATATGGACAATTGCATTTTTAATAGGATTTGTATCTTTATTTAAATACTTAAAATCCCTATCTGATTTTATTCCAGGAATTCTTAAGCATATAAAAATACTTTCAATTATAAAATAAGGAATTAATAATATAGAAATAATAAGTGCAATTGTTCTAATAAAATAAGATAAACCTAACTTAATATTTTGTATAGTTTTTTTATCATTAATTTTTTCAACAAGAAAATAGGAATCTTTAATCGTGACTTTATAATCTTCAGATTTATCTAATTCTTTATTATCATCAATATCTAAAAAGAACTCCCTAATCTCTTTATCTCCATAAAACAAAATCATGGAAATTTTTAATTTTTTCCATTTAGAATTACTTGGAAAAAAGTCTTTTAAAGGATATTCTTCACTGAAATCTGCTCCAATTTCATTTTTATCTTGAAAAAAATATGATTTTATTTGTAAAATAGGTAATAATAAATTTTTATCTCCTTCCTCAGCATATATTTTTAATTTAGGTTCAAAAACATCAGGATCATGTTTTAGTTTACAACTAACAGAAATATCCAATGAATTATTTCTATTAATATAAAACTTATTAACTTTTATCATATCTATCATGGGAATCGCTAAATTATTTTAAGTTTATTAAAAATT
>JAISIT010000021.1 GCA_031261915.1 Candidatus Methanoflexus mossambicus | reverse complement strand
TATTTTTAATTAAAGTTTTTATTTTTTTTTTTTTTTTTTTTAATTCTTATTCTTATTTTTTAGTTCTTTTTTATTCTTTTTTATTCTTTTTTATTCTTTTTTATCTTTTTTACTTCTTTTTACTTCTTTTTTATCTTTTTTACTTCTTTTTACTTCTTTTTTATAAAATCTTGTTTTTTTGTTTTCATTGTTCAAGATATATTATGGTTTTGAATATTTTTCAATAGATTCTCTTATTTCTTTAAAAATAGCTTTATTGTCATGGTTTTTTGTATTGTTTAAATATTTTTTATATTTATCTAGATTTTTTAAGAATTTTTTAAAGTCATTTAAATTAAAATCTTCTCTCATTACTCCATAATTTAATTTTTCCACATATAATCCATTTAAAAGTTGTTCAAAATTTCCTTTAGCAGGAATACTATAAATTGGCTTTTTTAGATAAATAGCTTCAGTTATAAATGTGAATCCTCCATTGGATATAACTGCTTTAGATGCTTTAAGATCTTCGTAAATTTTATCTTCATTAAATGCTCTAAAAGTTAAATTATCATCTATTTTATCTTCATCATATCCATAAATTATAAATTTAGCATCTATTTTTTTTAATTCTTCAATCATGTTAGTGTTTGTTGTATTAGTTTGATATATGAATATATAGTCTTCATAACTTGTTTTTAACTTTTGAATTTCATTTCTTAATACTGGTGGGTATATAACTGCTTTTTCATCATTTTTTACATCTTCTAAAAAAAAACTAGTTAGAATATATTTTTTAGGACGAATCATATATGATTTAATAACTCCTTTTGCTTTTAACACTTGTTTTCGGTATTTATGTGGATATTTGATATGTGTTTTAGTTATCATGTGAATATTATCCACACTCAAAAGGGGAATATTTAATAGCTTACTTAACATACTGGAATAGTTCTCAAAATCTGTTATGATTATGTTTGGATGAATTTCCATTGCAAGTTTAAATAAAATTTCATATCCCTCTTTTAAATTGCTTGGAGCTATTTTTGCTGCTTTTAAAAGTGTTTTTTTATTTTTTACTTCATTATTTTCATAAACAGTATTAAATCCACCGATTTCATAAACATTATCAAATTTTTCATTTAAATATTTATATGCTCTATCACTTGAAAAAATCCAAACATCATAATATTTTAAAAGTTCTTCGATTATAACTCCACTTCGTATGCCGTGACCCATTCCTTCACCACAAACACCATAGAATATTTTTTTTTTAGGAATTCTTAAAATGTCTCTTGTTTTCATAATTGTTTTTGTTTCTACTTCGTTTTTGTATCTGTATTGTTTTTTATTTTCTTTTAAGTTTATATTCTCATTATTGTCATTATTTTCAGTATTTAATTTAGTTAAATGGGAATTAATAGCTATTTTCTTAATTTTATCTATTTCATCTATTTCTTTTTTTAATTCTTTTTGTTTAACTGTTTTATTGGGTTTTGAATCAATTAAATTGTCTTTTGAATGTCGTAACTTTTTAATTTTTGATGCAATATCTTTTTCTTCAATTAAATCTTTTCCATGTCCGAATCCATATTCTATTTCACTTGCATCTGTTCTTTTGCCCATAAAATCATTAAAAGTGCTTTTACTGTATTGTCTAACAATTTTTTTCAAACCTTCTTCTTCTAATCTTCTAACAGACACCCCAATTTTTGATGATTTTAAAACTTTAAAGTTATGAACTTTCCCTATCCTTTCTATGTAATCTGTATCCTCTCCAAAGTTAAGGTTTTGGTTAAATCCCTTGAACTGATTATGGAGTTCTTTTTTTACAATTATCCCATAGCAACCAGCACCATGAGGTTTAATTTTTTCAAATGCAATCATAAAAGAGTTTGCTATGTTATGAAGAACTTTATCTCTTGTTTTTTTTGATAATGGGGTCATTAAAGTTATTCCAATATCAACATTTTCTTTTTCAAATTCTTTTAATATTTTGTTCAAATAATTTTTGCTTAATTTTAAATCTGAATCTAAAAATAATAATATTTCCCCTTTAGCTATTGCAGCACCATTATTTCTTCCAACAGCGGGCATTCCACCTTTAACTATTTTGCAAGCATATGATTTAGCTATTTCTCTTGTTTTATCTGTAGAATTAGCATCTGCAATTATAATTTCATAATCTGTAAACTCTTGGGATTTAATACTTTCTAAGAGTATTGGAAGATATTCTTCTTCATTGTATGTGGGTATTATTATACTTAATTTCATTTTAACCCTTTCCCAATTTTATAGTTTTATTAAGTTTTTAGAATAGAATCTTGTCAATAATAAATTTTGATAAATAGTAAACAGTTATTAGTAAGTTTTATTATTAAATTTTAATAATAAACTTTATTATAAAATTTTCATTAGTAAATTTTATTAATTTTGAATTAAATAGTTATTTATTAATATATTTATCATTGTTTATATTATTTATTTATTTTATTACTTTATTTTATTTTTATTTTTTTCAATAATGTTTTTTAATTCTAATTTTAATTTTATTAATTTTAATTTTATTAATTTTAATTTTATTAATTTTAATTTTATTAATTTTAATTTTATTAATTTTAATTTTATTAATTTTAATTTTATTAATTTTAATATTGTTGAATTTAATAATTTTATATTTAATAATAATTTTAATAATAATTTTAATAATAATTTTAATAATAATTTTAATAATAATTTTAATAATAATTTTAATAATAATGATTAATATAATATTTTAAGTGATAATTATGAAAACGATGGAATGGAAAGATAATAAATTAATTCTCATTGATCAAACTAAATTGCCTGATGAATTGGCTTATTTTATTTGTAAAACTTATGAAGATGTTATAATAGCTATTAAAACTATGGTTGTTCGTGGTGCTCCGGCTATTGGTGTTGCAGCGGCTTTTGGAATGGCGCTTGGTTATTTGGCAGATGAAGATTTAGATTTAGTTGCTGATGAGATAAAATCTTCACGTCCAACGGCAATTAATCTTTTTTGGGCTGTGGATAGAGTTTTAAATTCTAATAATCCTGTTGAAGAAGCAAAAAAAATGTATGTTGAAGATATAGAAACTAATTTAGCTATTGGTAGGCATGGTGCAGAGTTAATAGCTAAAGGAGATACAATTTTAACACATTGCAATGCTGGAGCTTTGGCTTGTGTGGATTATGGGACTGCTTTAGGTGTTGTTAGAACAGCACATAATCAAAATAAGGATATAAATGTTATTTGTGACGAAACAAGGCCTCTTGGTCAAGGGGCACGATTAAGTGTTTGGGAATTACAACAAGACGGCATTCCAGTTAAATTAATTCCAGATGTTGCTAGTGGATACTTGATGATGGAAGGAAAAATTGATAAAGTGGTTATTGGGGCTGATAGAGTTGCCTATGATGGAATAGCTAATAAAATAGGTTCTTTTTTAGTTGCTTTAGCTGCAAAAAGATTCCATATACCGTTTTATGTTGCAGCACCTTTATCTACCTTTGACCATGAAATTTCAATTTATGATACAACAATAGAAGAAAGAGGAGCTGAAGAAGTGTTATATTACGGTGGATGTAGAATAGCTCCTAAAGATACCGAAGTAATCAATCCTGCATTTGATATTGTTCCTAAAGACTTGATTTCAGGAATAATCACTGAAAAAGGAATAGTAAAAATGGATAAATTTAAAGAATTCTTTATTAATCTTAAATAATTCTTTTATCTTCCATTATTTCTAAAATTCAAGTTTATTTAATGATAAATATTAGTATTTATTATTATTTTATCATACTTTATTATTTTATTATGCTTTATTATTTTGTTATACTTTCTTATTTTATTATACCTTATTATTTTTTATTTTTTTAATTTCTTCTAATGTTTTTATTTGGCATTGGACTTCTTTAACATCTTCACTATCGTTTATTGCAATAGTTAAAAAGATTAAATTCTTATTTTGATATGGTTGATAATATTTATTCTTAGCTATTTGGCTCCAAGTTTCATCAAACAAGCCATATAATGTTTTATTTTGATCATATTTTAATCCTGCAATGATATATATGTCTTTAACTTTTAAAACATATTCTATGGAACCTTCAGAATTTGATTTTTCTAGTAATACATCTAAACCCGTTCCTAAAAAAAATCCCGCAAATAAACTCCTATAATTCTTCCAATTTGTTGGATTGGAATCATATTGCACATTTTCAATCAAGGATGTAACTGTTTCGGACAATTTATTTTCGTCACGATTTAATAAATATTTTAAAAACCTACTACTAATTCTTTTTAGCTTATTTGGATTATTATGAGTATATGGAGAGATTAAATAGCTAAACAAGTGAAGTTTAACCTCTTTATTTGCAATGCCTAACAGATATTTATCTTTACCTATCCGAGACTTAGTTTTTTCTTTAATGGTCAAATAACCAGTCTGAAGCAAAACAGTGATAAAATTAACATTATTCAAATCCCAAATCGGAAAATTTCCATAAAAACGCAATTCAGAATCCGTAAACATAGTTAAATCAATATTCTCACTTTTAACAAGATCCATAAATAAATATGGAATTCCAGTATCAAACCAATAATTAGCAAATCTTTTATTGAAAAACGTGCTTAGTATTGCAATTGGATTGTATAAAAAATTTTCACCATCCCAAGAATAACCATAATACCATTCTTTTATCAATTTAAGAGTTTCATCATAACTAACCTCTTCTCTTTTACTTAATTCTTCTATGTAATAGCTAAAATGTTTTTCTAAATCACTATCTTTGAATCCACAAATAGTAGAATATCTTGAATCTATAGTTATATCATCTAAATTATTCAATTTGGAGAATATTGAAGTCATAACAAATTTAGTTATACCCGTTAAAAAAATAAACTCAATATATTCATTAGAACTTTTTAATACTTGATAAAAATCAGTTAAAATTTTTCTATTGGCTTCTGCAACTTCAATATTTTCTATATTGTCAGTAATCGGATAATCATACTCATCAACTAAGATTACAATTCTTTTTCCATATTTTTTATACATATTTTTTATTAATTGGCCAAATTTGAATTTTAAAGTTCTTCCAAATAATTCAATATCCTCTTTCTTAGCTATTTTATCAACTAAATAATTTAATGACTTTTTAAAGACCTCAGGACTCTCAACACTCCGTCCACTCATATCTATTTTTAAAATAGGATAACTTTGACTCCAATCCCATTTATCATAAATATATAAACCTTCAAAAAGCTTTTTATTTCCTTTAAATAATTCTTCCATAGTGCTAAGAAGTAAACTTTTGCCAAAACGACGTGGACGAGTTAAAATATAATTTTTACCATGTTCTATAAGTTCATATATCTCTTTAGTCTTATCAACATAGATATAATCATTTTCAATTAGTGTAGAAAAATATGATATTGTGGTAGGCAAGTTTTTAACTGATTTATTCATTTTATCCCTTAAAGATTTAATTTTTTTATTTATCTATAGTTTTATTTATCTATAATATAATTATTAGCTAATTTTTAAGATTATTTATATATTTAATAAATGAAAATTATTTCAAATAGTTTATAAATAATTGATTTATTATTACTAATATTTATAGTTTTATAATTTTTCATTACTATTATTTATGTATTTGCATATATGGAATATTTTTTATTTAAAACTACAGAAAATCTTTGATTTTCTAACTTAAGTCATGTTAAGTAAAAAAACTTCGTTTTCTAAATTGTGTTATGTTAATTAAAAAAATTAAAACAAATTAAGATATTTATCAAATACAGATTCAAAGGATAAATAGCTATTAAATTTAAAAACAATACAATAATTTCAAAAGTTTTCAATCAAAAATTTAAATACTACTTCTTTTTGAATTAATAAGAAAATTATTTAGTTTTAAATAGTAAACATGTTTATATTTTCCTTAAAAAATAGAATTTCGTATAATTAATGTTAAATTATTTTTAAATCATCTTAAATAATTTAGATTATATTTATTTTAATAAATTATATAATAATTCAATTATAATATCGTAATTATTCTGTTTTGATTTTTTTAATTTCTTCTAATGTTTTTATTTGGCATTGAACTTCTTTTGCTTCTGTATCTCGTATTGCAATTGTTAAAAACATTAAATTCTTATCTTGATATGTTTGATAATATCTTTTCTTAGCTATTTGGCTCCACGATTCATCAAACATTGTTTCTATGGATTTTTTTTGACTATACTTAAGCTCAACAATAATATACTTATTCTCATCATGTAAAACATAATCTATTCTCCCTTGAGAGTTGGATTGCTCAAATTTCGGTTTTAAACCTGTAGTCATAAAAAAAACACTAAATATTCCTTGATAATATTTCCAATTCTTCATATGTGAATGATAAGGAATATTACCAATCAATCTATCCAAAGTTTGGGATAATTTCTCTTCATTCTCTTCATCTAAATAATCTGAAAAATCATCATTAATACTTTCAACTTCTTCAGGAAGATTATCTGTTTGAGCAGCAATTAAATAATTAAATAATGAACTCTCAACTTCCCTATTTGGAATACCTAACAAATATTTATCCTTACTACCCTTTTTAATTGCTTTTTTAATTGTTAAATAACCCGTTTGTAAAAGTGCAGTGCTAAAATTAATATTATTCAAATCCCAAGTCGGAAAAGTCCCATTAAAATGCAAATCAGAATCCATAAACATATTCAAATCAATATTATCCTTTTTAACAAGATCCATCAAAAAAGTTGGAGTTCCAGTATCAAACCAATAATTAGCAAACTTTTTTTCAAAAAAAGTATTTATAATAGAACTAGGATTATACAAAAAATGCCTGCCATCCCAAGAATAACCATCATAACATCTTTTAATCTTTTCAATTGTTTCTTCATAACCAAGCTCTTGATTTTTACTCAATTCCTCAATATAATAACTAAAATGTTCTTCCAAATCATCCTCTGTGTAACCACAAATAGCAGAATAATCAGGATTAATAGTTAAATCAGTCAAATTATTCAATTTAGAAAATATACTTGTTTTAACAAACTTAGACACACCCGTTAAAAAAATAAAATGAATATATTTACCCGATGTTTTCAATATTTGATAAAATTCACTTAATGTCTCTCTATTCTTGTCTGCAACATCAAGATTATTCATATTATCTATAATTGGAAAATCATACTCATCAACTAAAACTACAACATTTTTTTTAGTTTTAATAGATATTTTCTTAATTAATTCACCAAATTTACCTTTCACATCATCATTAATAAAATCAATTGAATATTCTTCAGCTATTTCATCAACTAACTTATTTAATGAATTTTCAAAGATTTCAGGAGTTTTAACCCTAAGTCCACTCATATCTAAATGCAAAACAGGATAACTCTGACTCCAATCCCACTTATCATAAATATACAAACCCTCAAAAAGCTTTTTATTCCCTTCAAACAACTCTTCCATAGTATCAATAAGCAAACTCTTACCAAAACGACGAGGACGAGACAAAAAATACTTTTTTCCAGGTTTAATTAACTTATATAAATATTCTGTTTTATCCACATAAATATAATTATTCTCAATCATCTGAGAAAATGTTGATATTCCATTTGGTAAATCCTTAATTGATTCATCCATTCAAATAACTCCTTAAATCCAATATTTATTTTTATTATCAGTTTGAATATTGTTTTATTATTTATTTAAAATATTGTTTATTTATAATACTATTTATATTTTTTTGTATTAATCTTTTATTTTGTATTCATATTTGAATATTATATTACTTTTCCATATTAAATTAAATTTTAATTGATATATTTAATATTTACTATTATTAGTTTTACTAATTATATCCTAATTAAATAGAAATATAATTCTAATTTTATTTAAAAACAAAGAAATTAAAACAAATTAAAATATTCATCAAATAGAGATTTAAAGGACAAATAGCTATTAAATCAAGAAACAAAAGAATAATTCCAAAAATTTTCAATCAAAACATTTAAATGCTATTTATTTTTAAATTAATATGAAAATAAATTAGTTTTAAATAATAAACATGTTTATATTCTTCTTAAAAAATAGAATTTCGTATAATTAATGTTAAATTATTTTTTAATCGTCTTAAATAATTTATATAGTCTTTATTTTAATAAAGTATATAATAATTCAATTATAATATCGTAATTATTCTGTTTTGATTTTTTTAAGTTCTTCTAATGTTTTTATTTGGCATTGGACTTCTTTTGCATTGGTATCTCGGATTGCGATTGTTAAAACTTTTAAATTTTTATCTTGATATTCTTGATAATATCTTTTTTTAGCTATTTGTCCCCATGCTTCATCAAACATCGCATCTAATGTTTTCTTTTGACTATATTTCAGCTCCACAATAACATGTAGTCCATTAAACTTCAAAACATAGTCTATTCGTCCTTGAGAATTCGCTTTTTCTGATATCATCTTTAAACCCATTCCAGAAAAGAAACCATTAAAAAAAATCTGATAATTCTTCCAATAAGACATATGGGAATGATAAGGAACACTCCCTACTAATGAGTCAAGGAGTATGGACAAATTATCCTCATCACTTTTTATCAAATAGCTTAAAAAATCATCACTAATTTGTGTCATTTCCTTTGGAGTATTATTTGTATATGCTGCAAGTAAATAATTAAATAAGGAACGCTCAACTTCTTTATTCGGAATACCTAAATTATACTGTTCCTCACCAGTTATGGAGATAGTATTGCTCTTAATAGTTAAATATCCTGTTTGCAAAAGAGCAGTAGTAAAATCAACATCATGTAAATCCCAAGTTGGAAAATCATCCTTAAAATATAACTTAGAATTCATAAAAACACTTAAATCCACAGCATCTTTTTTTATAAGATCCATCAAGAAAGTAGGAGTTCCAGTATTAAACCAATAGTTAGCAAACTTATTTTTACTAAAAGTGCTAATTATGGAAGACGGATTATACAAAAAGTTCTCACCATCCCAAGAATAACCGTCATAACACTTTTTTATCCTTTTAATAGCATCATCATAGCTAATATTCTGTTTTTCACTTAGAGTTTTAATGTAGTATGTAAAATGTTTTTCTAAATCTTCTTCTGTGTATCCACAAATAGTAGAATATTTTGAATCTATACTAATATCATCTAAATGATTCAATTTAGAAAATACACTATTTTTAACAAACTTAGACACACCAGTTAAAAAAATAAAATGAATATATTCGCCCGATGTTTTCAATATCTGATAAAACTCACTTAAAGTCTCTCTATTCTTCTCTGCAACCTCAAGATTACTCATATTATCTATAATAGGAAAATCATATTCATCAACCAAAACAACAACTTTTTTTCCTGTTTTTTTACTTATTTTCTTAATTAATTCAGCAAATCTTTTCTCCCTTGTTTTTCTTTTAAGATCAATCTCAAAATCCTCAGCCAAATCATCAATAGTATCTTCTAAACTAGTTTTCAACCTTTCTAAAGTATCAAAACCACCTTCACTCAAATCAATATGCAAAACAGGATAACTCTTACTCCAATCCCACTTATCATAAATATACAAACCCTCAAACAACTGTTTATTCCCTTTAAACAACTCTTCCATAGTGCTAACAAGCAAACTCTTACCAAAACGACGAGGACGAGACAAAAAATACTTTTCCCCAGATAAAATTAAATCATAGATATGCTTTGTTTTATCAATATAAATATAATTATCTTCTATTATTTTTGAAAATGTTGACACACCAAATGGTAATCTTTTTACTAATTTATCCATGTTATATAACCTCTTTGTTAATATCTCTTTGTTAAATTAATTAATATGTTTTTTCATTATAATTATTTTTTATATTATTATTTAGATTATTCATACTATTTATATTTTTTTGTATTAATATTTTATTTTTCTATTCATATTCATAGAGTATATTACTTTTTATATCTTAAATAAAATTTTTATGAATAAATAATATTATTTTATGGATAAATAGAACTATAATTCTAATTTTATTTAAAAATAAAGAAATTAAAATAAATTAAAATATTCACTAAATAAAGATTTTAAGGACAAATAGCTATTAAATCAATAAACAAAAGAATAATTCCAAAAATTTTCAATCAAAACATTTAAATACTACTTATTTTTAATGGAATGAATGAATGAATGAATGAATGAATGAATGAATGAATGAGTTAGTTCTAAAACTATAAAAAGGTTTATATACTATTTAAAGAGATATATTAAGCTATAAAAAGACTTAGATTATTTTTAATAATCATAATCTTTTAAATATTTTATATTTTATCATAATTTTATAATAATTTATAATAATATTATAATAATTTATCAGAATTTTATCATAATTTTACATATTCAATTTAGATAATACATAAATAAAAATAATTTATTTGATACACTAACTTAAATACTAACTTCATTTATTTTTTAACAATTAAACCAATAAATAAACCTTAATAAAATAATCATAAGAATAAATCATAATATCTCTTATTTTAACAAATTCTAAGACATAAACATTAAATTTAATTGTTTAAAAATCAATAAAATACTTTAATAACTATTTAAATATATACAATCAAAAATTTAACCAATATTAAATCAATACTTAATAAATTAAACTATTATTCAATAAATAATTTTCCAATAAAAAAAAATTAACAAAAAAACCCAAAAATTAAAAGAGATGAAAAATCCATGAATACAAAACTAAAAGAAATAATAAGAAAAAATAAACTAATACCAATACTAACAATTATCCTTTTCATAACCATAATCTCAATAAACTCCATATCAGCAGCAGAAATAACCAATACCACTCTTGGTGGTATTAATCAAGCAGTTAACGATGCAAATGCAAATGACATCATTTATTTAGAAAATGGAATTTACAACAAATACAATGACACAGACAAAGATTATAATATCACCATTACTAAGAATTTGACTTTTATTGGAAACGGAAGCAATGTAATAATAGATGCACAAGGAAAAGACAGAATATTCATAATTCCTGGGGGAAGTTATTTCGTGACTGCTAACTTTATCAACATAACATTCATAAACGGACTTTCTAATCAAGGTAGTGTATTTTACAATGGCAATTCGCAAAATAGTTTAAATTTTAATAACTGCACTTTTATCAATAACTCGGCTACTCAATTGAATGGTGGTGCAATTGATTGTGCAGGAAATCTAAGTATTATTAACTCCAAATTTATAAATAACACTGCAGAAAACATGGGGGGAGCAATACATCACGAATCTAATGGGGATTCAACGATTTTGTTTAATGTTGAAGATTCTTATTTTGAAAATAACCATGCAGGAAGTCATGGTGGAGCAATATTAACTTGGAGTAATAATTTAATGATTAAAAACTCTATTTTTATTAATAATTCTGCTTCTAGTTTGGATTATGTATTATTGGGTGGTGCTATAGGTAGTTTTATGGCTAAAGGAACTGTTGATAATTGTAGTTTTGAAAATAATTCAGCAGACCGTGGTGGAGCTATTTATGGTGCTGAAAAAGTAATTAATTCTTATTTTAACAATAATAATGCAGAAAATGGTAGTGCAATATATGCATCTAAGATTGTTAATGGTTCTACATTTATTAATAATCATGCAAGTTTTGGTGGAGCTATTTATATTCCTACATCTACTGGTAGTTCTATTAATTATAATCGTTTTTATAATAACTCTGGTTATGATTTGTATAATTTAGATGCCACTAATGTTAATGCAGATTATAATTGGTGGGGATACAACGACATTGATAATCTTTTATTTAATGTAACTACTTCTAATCATTATGTTTTAGCTATTGTCAATGATAGTAGTTTAGATGGGGTTGTTTATAACGATAATCTTTTATTTTACTTTTTGGTTTTAAATACTACTAATGATAGCTCAGATGTTGAGAATTTGCCTGATTTTAATGTAACTGGGGATTTCAATACTCTTCCATTTAATACTACTCAAAATAGCTTATTTTCACATAATTTTTTAATGGCTAATGCAGGACTACAAACTTTAAAAATAAAATTAGATGGAGAAGAAAAAGAATTATCATTTAATGCTTTAAAAGGAAATTTAACTATTAATGCTACTTTTGAAGATGGTGTTTATGGTGAAAATGTTACTGTTACTTTAAAATTAAATGACAGTGTTAATTTAACTAGCAATGTTAGTATTGGTAATCAAAATTTCACTAATGTTCAATTTATTAATGGAATAGCTTCTATTAATTATACTATTGATCGTGCTGGTGCTTATTCTTTGATTATTTTCTTTAATGGAACTGATAATTATAATAACTGTTCTAACATTACTTCTGTTAGTTTTGATAAACGTCAGTTGAATATTACGGCTATTATTGTTGGTGGTGTTTATGGTGAAAATGTTACTGTTAGTTTGGTTTTGAATGATTCTGTTAATGTGACTAGTAATGTTAGTATTGGTGGTCAGAATTTTACTAATGTTCGTTTTGTTGATGGAATAGCTTCTGTTAATTATTCTGTTGATCGTGCAGGAGTTTATGATTTAACTGTTAAATTTATGGAAACTGATAATTATTCTAACTGTAGTAACCAAACTGCTGTTGATTTTGCTAAAAGACAGTTAAATATTACTGCTACAATTCCTAAAGGTGTTTACGGTGAAAATGTTACTGTGACTTTAGAATTGAATGAAGCTGTTGATGTGGTGAGTAATGTTAGTATTGGTGGTCAGAATTTCACTAATATTCATTTTGTTGGTGGTGTAGCTTCTGTTAACTATACTATTACTCGTGCTGGAGAATATAATTTAAACATCTTCTTTAATGGAACTAATAATTATAATAATTGCTCTAACATTACTCGTGTTAGTTTTGATAAACGACAATTGAATATTACAGCTATTATTGTTGGTGGTGTTTATGGTAATAATGTTACTGCTATATTGGTCTTAAATGAGTCTGTAAATATAACCAGTAATGTTACTATTGGTAGTCAAGAGTTTATTGATGTTCGTTTTGTTAATGGTAATAGTAGTGTTAATTATACTGTTAATCGTGCTGGGGAATATGGTTTGATTGTTAAATTTATGGAAACAGATAATTATTCTAACTGTAGTAATGAAACCTTTGTTAATTTTGCTAAAAAACAATTAAATATCAATGCCACAATTCCACGAGGTGTTTTTGGAGATAATGTCACTGTGGATTTAGAATTAAATGAAGCTATTGATGTGATGAGTAATCTTACTATTGGTAGTCAAAATTTCACTAATGTTCGTTTTATTGGAGGTTTAGCTTCTGTTAACTATACTATTACTCGTGCTGGTAATTATAATTTAAATATATTCTTTAATGGCAGTAGTAATTATAATAATTGTTCTAATGTTACTGCTGTTAGTTTTGATAAACGACAATTGAATATTACCGCTATTATCATTGGTGGTGTTTATGGTGAAAATATTACTACTATACTGGTCTTAAATGAAACTGTAAATATAACCAGCAATGTTACTATTGGAAATCAGAATTTTATTAATGTTCGTTTTATTAATGGTAATGCAAGTGTTAATTATACAGTTGATCGTGCTGGAGAATATGGTTTAATTGTTAAATTCGGCGAAACTGATAATTATTCTAACTGTAGTAATGAAACATTTGTTAATTTTGCTAAAAAACAATTAAATATCACTGCTACAATTCCAAAAGGTATTTTTGGCGATAATGTTACTGTAAGTTTAGAATTAAATGAAGCTATTGATGTGGTGAATAATATTAGTATTGGTGATCAGAATTTCATTAATGTTAATTTTGTTGGTGGTTTGGCTTCTGTTAATTATACTATTACTCGTGCTGGTAATTATAATTTAAATATCTTCTTTAATGGTAGTAATAATTATAATAATTGTTCTAATATTACTGCTGTTAGTTTTGATAAACGACAATTGAATATTACAGCTATTATAATTGGTGGTATTTATGGTGAAAATATTACTGCTATATTAGTCTTAAATGAGTCTGTAAATATAACCAGTAATGTTAGTATTGGTAGTCAAGAGTTTATTGATGTTCGTTTTGTTAATGGTAATGGTAGTGTTAATTATAGTGTTGATCGTGCTGGGGAATATGGTTTGATTGTTAAATTCAGTGGAACTGAGAATTATTCTAATTGTAGTAATGAAACCTTTGTTAATTTTGCTAAAAGACAATTAAATATCAATGCTACAATTCCACGAGGTGTTTACGGTGAAAATGTTACTGTGAGTTTAAAATTAAATGAAGATATTAATGTAGTGAGTAATCTTACTATTGGTAGTCAAAATTTCTCTAATGTTCGTTTTATTGGTGGTTTAGCTTCTGTTAATTATACTATTACTCGTGCTGGGGATTATGATTTAAATATCTTCTTTAAGGGTAGTGATAATTATAATAATTGTTCTAATATTAGTTCTGTTAGTTTTGATAAAAGATCTTTAAATATCTCTGCCCATATTCCTAACGGTGCTTACGGCAACAATGTTACTGTGAGTTTAAAATTGAATGAAACTGTTGATGTGGTTAGTAATATTAGTATTGGCAATCAAAATTTCAGTAATGTTCAATTTACTAATGGTATGAGTAGTGTTAATTATAATATTGATCGTATGGGCGAATATACTTTAACCATTATATTTTACGGAAATGAGAACTATAATAATTGCTCTAATATTACTGATGTTAATTTCAACATGAAAGCTCTAAATATCACAGCTATTGTCCCTAACGGCACTTATGGGGATACTATTAATATTAATTTGACTTTAAGTGAATCTATCAACATCATCTCTAATGTTACAATTGGAAATGATAAATTTTTAGATGTCTATTTTACCAATGGCAAAGCAATAATAGCTTATAAGATTAATAATGCTTATATTGGAAATCTAAGAATTGTATTTGATGGAAATGAAAATTACACAAGCAGTCTTTACGAAACCACAGTCAATTTTGCTAAAAAATCTTTAAATATTTCTGCTTCTATTCCTAACGGTATTTACGGAGATAATCTTAATATATCTTTAGAATTGAATGAATCAGTTAATGTAACGAGTAATATTAGTATTGGTAATCAAAAATTTAATAATGTCCAATTTATGAATGGTAAATCCAATGTTAATTATTTTATTAATCGTGCGGGTAGCTATTCTTTAAATATTCAATTTAATGGAACAGAAAATTATAATCCTTGTAGTAATATTCTTGATGTTGATTTTGCTAAACGATCTTTAAATATTTCTGCTTCTATTCCTAACGGTGCTTATGGAGATACTGTTAAAGTCAATTTAAGATTAAATGAAACTGTTAACATTATATCCAATCTTACTATTGGTAATCAGAAGTTTACTGATGTTAAATTTGTTAATGGTATGGCTTCTGTTGATTATATTATTGATACTGTTTATTCTGGTGATTTAGCTATTGTTTTTGATGGTAATGAGAATTATACGGACTGTGAGAATAAAACATTAGTTAATTTTGCTAAAAAGTCTTTAAATATTTCTGCTTCTATTCCTTCTGGTGTTTATGGGGATAATCTTGCTGTGGCTTTAGAATTGAATGAATCAGTTAATGTGGTGAGTAATGTTAGTATAGGTAATCAAAAGTTTACTAATGTTGAATTTGTTAATGGTAAAGCCAATGTTAATTATATTGTTGATCGTGTGGGTAGCTATTCTTTAATTGTTAAGTTTGATGGTAGTGAATATTATAATTCTTGTAGTAATCTTACTGCTGTTGATTTTACTAAAAAGTCTTTGAATATTTCTGCTTCTATTGGTGATGGTGTTTATGGTGATACTGTTAAAGTTAATTTAAGCTTAAATGAAGCTGTTAACACTAAATCCAATGTTATTGTTGGTAATCAGAAGTTTAATGATGTTGATTTTGTTAATGGTATGGCTTCTGTTGATTATATTGTTGATAGTGTTTATTCTGGTGATTTAGCTATTGTCTTTGAGGGTAATGAGAACTATTCTAATGATAGTAGTTTTGCTTTTGCTGATTTCCTTAAAGCGGACTCTAATGTTGTTGTTAACTTTAATCCTAATGGTTCTAGATATGGTGATAGTGTTGTTCTTAATGCTACAGTTCTTGATAATAATGGTAATCCTTTAGATGATGTTAAACTTGTTTTCTATATTAATAATATGTCTGTGGGATATAATTATACTAATATTGAAGGAATAGCTATTTTAGATTATCTTGTTGATTTTATTGGAGATTATAACCTTAGTGTAGTCTTTGAAGGTAATGAAAATTACACTAATAGTAGTAATTCTGTTTCTGGTGAATTTAAAGAAGAATATACTAAATCTAACTCCACTATAATTATTAATTCTAATAATAATGGTTCTAAATATAATGAAGATATTATTTTCAATGCTACAGTCCTTGATGAGAATGATAATCCTTTAGATAATGTTGTTGTTGAATTTTATATTAACAATAATCTAATTGGGTATAATACTACTAATACTAATGGAATAGCTATTTTAAATTTCAATGTAAACTTTACAGGAAAATATCAGTTAAATATTGTCTTTAATGGTGATGAAAATTATAATGGTAATAGTAGTTCTGTTTCTGGTGAATTTATCAAAACCAATGCAATTATTAATGTTAATACTATTCCTAAAAACATAGATATAGGTAGTAAACTTACAATTAAAGGTAATATAACAGATAAAGATGGTAAACTATTAAATGGTAAGTATAATCTTAAAATTAAAGTTACTAATGGCAAATATTATGTTTATGGTGTTGAGGTTATGGATGGTTTATGGAATTTAACAATAAATAATCCAAAACTTGCAACAACTAATATTGAAATCAGCTTAGATAATAATCCAAATTATAAACTCAAAGAAACTAAAAAACTCAAATATAATGTTGTTAAGATTAAAACAACCATTACGATTTCAGCACCAAAAATAACCCTTGGCAAAAAGACCAATATCGTTGTTACTTTAAAAGATCATAATGGTAAAGCTATTAAAGGTAAAAAGATCACTATCACATCCAAATACCTTAAAAAACCATTCACTGCAACTACAAACAGTAAAGGTCAAATAGCTATTCGTATTTATATCTCAAAAGCTGGAAAATACACGGGAATTGCTAAATTTACAGGAGACAGCACATATCTTAAATCTCAAAAAAC
>JAISIT010000301.1 GCA_031261915.1 Candidatus Methanoflexus mossambicus | reverse complement strand
TATTAATGTAGGAAAAGCTATTCAAAAAATAGCTGAAATAAAAGAAGTAGCTATTGATTATGTTGATGAAATCACAACAAACAATGCTAAAGAAGTTTTTGGAATTTAATATAATATTTTTATAACAGGGTGTCCGAAAAATTAAAATTTTTTACGGATTCTTTGTTCTTAGTTTTATATTAATATTCATCTAGAATGTTTTTAAATTAAAAGTACATTTTATAATTTGATTAAATTAAATTTAAGTGTCTTTTAAATCAGAAGATTTATAAATAATGGAATACATATATTTATTTGTGATTAAAATGATGATTCCATTAATTTCTGATGAAAAAGACACAATTTGGTATTTGTTTGGCTTAGTAATTAAAGTTATCGATTCTCGAAGTTTTCAAGAGGATCTTGTTCGTAATGGTCTAAAAAGTAATGTTAAATTTAGAAATATGCTAAAAATAATTTTATTGTCCATATTTTTTCAAAAAAACATTTCAGAAGTTTATGATCAAATAATTAATAGTTCTAAGCTTCTAAAATTCCTTAAGATTAAGAAACTTGGAAGTTTAAAATCCATTTATGAACTTTATTCAAGACATAATGATTGTAATTATCTTGAATTAACTTTAAAAAGTTTAAATAAACTTAAATTTAAAAGAATAAGAAGTTTAAATGCTATAATTCTTGATTCAACTCCAATTACACTAGATTTAAAATTTGATGGTAAGTTCTTGAGTAAGCAAAAGTTGCTAAAAAAAGACTACAAACGAGGTTATTCAACGAATATAGAGCATTATGCAGGCTTTCAAATGACATTAGCCATAGAACAAGAAACTTGTAAACCTATAGCAATATTAATACATCCTGGTTCACCACATGACACTAAAATATTTGATGACATGATGAATGAACTCAAACGACGACGAATATTACGAAAAAGACAAGTAATTCTTGCAGATAAAGGTTTTTATAGTCTTAATAATTATCTAATTGGAATAAATAAATATTATACAGTCTCATTATTATTTCCTAAAAAGAAACCATATTTAATAACATTAATAGAACGAATACAAAATCCAATAGATTATTGTGGTGAAAATAATGAAGAAAAAGGATTTATAATGTTTTAAAGCAAAATTTATTTGAATTAATGGTTAAATGAGAAGATTATAGAAGAATAAGATGGAAATTGAGGAATTTTTCAAATTTATGAAAGAAAAACTTAAATTAAAAAATATGCAGGCTTATACAAAGAAAATCTGTTTATAAACACGTTTATTTGAATGTACTTTTAATAGGAATGGTGATAAACATAGGTTATAGAAAAATTAAAGAAATTACAAGGCTAATCGAATTCACATAATCAGACATCTTGATTATGAAATATATTGGAACAACACAAAAAAGATTAGTAGTGTGTTTGATGATTATTGATCAAATAAAATATCAAAACAAGATATTGATGAAATCAATAAAATAATGTATACTTTGCTACGAGTTCATGAAATAAATCGTGATGTTGAAACAAGCGTTATAACAATGACTAATAGAAAATATATCAATTTTGTTCTAAATCAAACTGCTGACACAATGTTTAATCCAATAGAGATAAATTTTGAAGCATATGAGTTAGAATAAATGTATAAAATACTCAAATATAGTTGTGATGTTGGATTTGGTTGAGGAGTAATAAGTACAGACGTCATTTATGAAGTAGCTAATCATGCATTTAAAGAAGGAGACCTTAGGTTAGGGATTAATTGTTTATAGGAAGGATGCTGTAATTTTGTGCTATTAGGGAGCAGTACAATTGAAAAAGAACATTTGAATTTTTAACATATTCTTTTTTTTTACATTTGAAGTTTTTATTTCACTTGTTACACTTGAAATTTTCAAAAACATACCTATAAATAGTATAAGTTAGTATTTTATAATAATTATTATAAAATACGATTTATGTAATAATAATATAATTATATATCTAATGACATAATATAATACTATTATAAAATATTATTTATTTTTTTAGATTGCTTAAGTTTTTTAAGTATTTGTATTTTTAAATGAACAGAAAAGTTAAACGGTCTGTTTCTTCCTAGACCGTGAAGAAGAAGGAGGAGAATTAAATATGTCTGATGAAGAAAAAAATAATGTTGAATGGAAACCTCTTCAAGCTATTAGAACAAATTTTAGTATTAATGATATAATAAAACCTGAATTTTTAGAAGAAATTAAAAAATCATTTAATACCAAAAATGTTGATATAATCAACTTTGCAATTTATTTAGAAGATGATAATGATTCTGAAGAAAATAATGTTGCGGACATCATTACGGTAGCTCATAAAACAACTGATGACACTAAAGAAAAAAGGGTTATTGTAGATATGAATAATTCAGAATCCTATGTTAAAATCAAAGAAGCTTTTGAAAATTACAAGGGATGATTTTCATGACTACATTAACTAAAATTGAGAATTTTAACGGTTATTCTAAAAATAATGGAAAAGATCCCTACCATTATCCAATAGACCTAGTTCCTAAAAAACAACAAATTACTATTAAAAATAATAATGTTAAATATCGCCATAATATTGTAAATCATAAAAAAAGTACAAAATTTTCAGTTTTTGAAAGCATTAAAAATATTTTTCGTCCTGGAAAAAAAATAGAACCTGATTTTATGGAGTATTCTGTTTATTGGGGAAATTTAAAAGAAAATGGTGCTTTTATAAAAAATATGCCTCAATTAGAATCCCCAATATTTTCCAATGCACATGATTCAATGCGGGTTGTTGAATTTTTGCCTAAAGAAAGAGAGAGAGATTTTAGTAATGAAATTGATCAAATTCTCAGTTTTCTAAAAAAACAAAGTGAGGAATATAGATTAGGTGATGTTATTTTTGATCCTGATGCCGATCCTGAAATTGAAAATATTTTCAAAATTAAAGTCCTGAAAAACACTCCTTTTGAAGAAATGAATCGTGTATGGGATGAAATAACTGAGAAGGTAGAAGAATTTACTTCTAAGGATGAGAGATTAAAGGCATATTTTAAGGATGTTTTTATTATCCTAGATGACGAATAAGAGGTTTATAAAAATGCCTCCTTCTAAAACACCTCCTTCCTTTAATTATCCTCAATTGAAGCTCGTTGCTGAGCATTTAGACACTAAAAATATATGTCCTCCTAATTGTAACATGGAGGCAGTTCATAGAACTATTGTCAATAGATATTATTTTTATACATATTTACATGCTCGTGAATGGGTGCGTGTTAAATTATGTGCTAGAATAGTACACCCTAAACTTGATGGAAAATCTCGTTCGGAACATACCCAAGTTACAGATTCTCTTAAAGACAATGGATATAAAAATACTTCTCAAAAATTGATTTCATTGAAACTTAAAAGAAAAAAAGCAGATTATGATGTTGATGTGCTGATGTTGTTAATCAAAAAGATGTTAATTATGCTTCTAAATTATCAAATCAAATAATAAAGGATCTTCCATTTAAATAAATTATTTTTTTATTCCTAAGTATTACTTTTTCTCTATTTCATCATATGGTTTAGTGATGAATTTTTAGCTCATTTTTTCATAATTGATACTGATTATGTTGATGAAATCACAACAAACAATGCTAAAGAAATTTTTGGAATTTAATATAATATTTTTATAATATATTTTTATAATATGTTTTTACTAATTATTAGTTTTATAATTAAAATTATCACTGATTTATAATAAAATTAATAGCTATTTTTAATAAATTATTTATTTAAATAAATTGCTTTTTTTATTTTTTTATTTATCTTATTTATCTATTGGAAGCAAATCTCTTTTTTTAAATATTTCTTTTGCTGCTTTGATTCCATTAATAGCTGCTGGAAATCCTGCATAAGCAGACATTTGCATTATTGTCTCAACTATTTCTTTAGGAGAATTTCCAACATTTAATGCAGCATTAATATGATTTTTAAGTTGGCCTTCTGAATTACTTAGTGCTGTTAATGCTCCTACAGTTATTAATTCTCTTGTTTTTAGATCAAGGCATTCTCTTGTATATATTTCGGAATATGGGAATTCTACAATGAATTTTCCAAGATCTGGGGCTATATCTTCTAATTCTTTAAAAACTTCTTGTATTGTGTCTTTATTAGTTATTTCAAGAACTTTCATTCCTTTTTCATATCTATCTGACATAAATTCACCTAATCTTTACTTATTTCCTATTAGATTATTTAATATTAGCTTCTTTAATATTATATTTTTTATATTTTTTCTTATATTTTTTCTTTATAATTAATTTTAATAATTTTAATATAATTTTTAATATAATTATACATATTTAAATATATAAATCCATATATAAATCCATATATAAATTTTGAAATTTAAAGAATTTAAACTAAACATTTAAACTTATAGTGATTAAATGAAACCTTATGTAATTTTAAATGCAGCTATGACATTAGATGGGAAAATAGCTACAAAAACAGGAAGTTCTGAAATATCAGGTCCTGAAGATCTTGAAAGAGTCCATAAACTTAGAAAAGAAGTAGATGGAATCATGGTAGGAATCAACACAGTAATAGCTGATGATCCTCGTTTAACAGTTCATAAAATAGCTTCAAAAAAAGAAGATAATCCTATTCGTATTGTGG
>JAISIT010000298.1 GCA_031261915.1 Candidatus Methanoflexus mossambicus | reverse complement strand
TAATAGTAATAGTAATAGTAATAGTAATAGTAATAGTAATAGTAATAGTAATAGTAATAGTAATAGTAATAGTAATAGTAATAGTAATAGTAATAGTAATAGTAATAGTAATAGTAATGGTGATAATAATAATTGTTCTTATGAACAGAATAATGGAAATATTGATAAAAATTTAAATTATGTTAATTCAAATATAAATTTTAATGATTCTTGGAATTTTGGACCTTCTGATGACAGTATTGTTGATGTTGAAACTTTAGTTAAATTAATAATTCAAAATTGGGGTTCTGGAGATTATAAAATAGAATCAGATGTGAATTTTCATGAAGCAAATTTATTAAAATTGAATATAACTAAATCACTTAATTATCTTGATTGGAAACCGATTTTAGATATTAATAATTCAGTTAAGTATACAGTTGAGTGGTATGATGAATTTTTTTCAGAAAATAATATGTTTGAATTTACAAATATGCAAATTAAAGATTATTTTTCAAGAGTTTGAATGTTTTATTATGTATTCATATTCTAATTTGTAAACTATTTATATTAATTTTCATACACTATGTTAAATAATGTATTATTAAATGATAATTATGTACAATTTTATAAATCAAGTATTAATTAAATAAAAATTAATTGAAAATTTTAAATTTTAAAAGTGGAAAAATGGAAATAGGAAGTATAATTAAATTTAAATCAAATAAAAAACATGATAAATCAGATAATAATTATGGGATAATTGTCGCACAATTAAATGATAATAAGTTATTAATATCTACTATTCATAAAAATGAAATAGAAACTGAGTATAGTGTTCTTTTATCTAAAAATAATATTAAAAATAATTTTAAAGAAGATATTATCTCTGAAATTAATTTTCCTTTTTATTGTAATTTAAATGATTTAGATGTAGTTTTTATAAATTCTAGATCTAATATTGGAGTTGATTATGATGATGGTGATATTGAAGTTTTAGCTATTCTTAATGATGATATACTGGAAGAAATATTGAGAAAATTTGTTCATTATTCCTCATATCAACATTACAACTTTAATCAATCCAAAAATCAGGATAAAAAATATATTCCACCTTCTGGAAAAGTTTTAGATGAAAATGACCTTTTTAAGATGGTAGATGCGTCGTTGGATATGTGGTTGACTGCTGGTAGGTTTGATAATAAGTTTTGTGAAAGTTTTGCACAATATTTAAATCGGAATTATGTGTTAACTGTGAATTCTGGATCTTCTGCTAATTTATTAGCTATTTCTGCACTTAAATCTTCAAAATTAGGTGAAAAACAATTATGTGATGGTGACGAGGTTATAACTGTGGCTGCAGGATTCCCTACTACTGTTGCACCTATTGTTCAAAATAATTTAATTCCTGTTTTTGTTGATGTTGATATTGGGACATACAATATTGATGTTTCTAAAATAGAGAAATCTTTAACTGAAAAGACTAAAGCTATTTTTATTGCACATACTTTAGGAAATCCGTTTGATTTAGAGAAAATCATGGAAATAGCTGAAAAACATGATTTGTGGGTGATAGAGGATAATTGTGATGCTTTGGGATCAAAGTTTAAAGATAAAAATGGAGATTACAAGTTGACTGGAACATTTGGTCATATATCTACTTTTAGTTTTTATCCTGCACATCATATTACTATGGGTGAAGGTGGAGCTATTTCTACGGATAATGATTTATTGTATCAAATACTTTTATCTCTTAGAGATTGGGGAAGAGATTGTTACTGTAAACCAGGAACAGATAATAGTTGTGGAATGAGGTTTTCAAGGCAATTTGGATTACTTCCATGGGGTTATGACCATAAATATGTTTATTCTCATTTTGGATACAATTTAAAGATAACTGATTGGCAGGCAGCTATTGGACTTTCTCAATTAAATAAATTAGATGATTTTACTAAGAGAAGAAAAGAGAATTTTGAATTTTTAAAGACAAACTTATCTAAGTTTGAAGATTATTTAATTTTACCTTATCAGTTAGATAACTGCGATGCATCATGGTTTGGTTTTACAATTACAGTTAAGGTAAATAATGATTTTAGATCTAAGGATTTAGTTAAGTTTTTAGAGGATAATGGTATTGGAACAAGGCAGTTATTTGCAGGTAATATTTTAAGACAACCATTATTTGTTGATGGTAATGTGGATTTTAGGATTGAGGATAGTGAGATTTTTAACAGTTCAAATATTTCTGAAGATTTATTGACTCGTTTGAGTAATACTGAAGATATTATTAAAAATACTTTTTGGATAGCTGTGTATCCAGGTTTAAATAATTTGGATTTAAATAAAATTATTCAAATATTTGAATTATTTTTTGGAAAGTTGGTTATTTAAAGATCTTGGATCTTTTGATTATCTAAGTGATATTCATGATTTGATAAAAATATTATAAAATTGATTTTAGTTAGTTAATTAATTACAAATTTTTGGTTGTGTTTCAAAAGTGGTTAAAAAATTATAAATATTATATAGAAACACATTTTTTTAATTGTAGATACTGTTCCACAAAACAAAATTTGCATTTTTCATGAAAAATTAAAGTTATTAAAATCATTAAAACAATTTATAACTATTTTAAACTATTTAAACATGTTAATTTCAAAAAATAAATCAATTAATATCATTATTTTTAATTAATTCAATTAATAATTATTTATATTGAAATTTATTTTAATGATTTTTTAAAAATATTAATTGTGGGACGGCATTTATCTAACTAATAAACTTCTTTCATAAAATATTATTTTTATTTATTAAATAAATGATATCTTTGGCACTGTCAATTTTTACTGGTTTAAATTAAATAAAAATACATTAATATCACTTAAAATTTAATTTACTCAACATATCTATGAAATTAAAATTGCTTCAACCAGCTGATTTTAACAGTGTCATATTTTTTAGGAATAATTATTAAGTAATGATCTATATATCGAAAATAATGAATTAAACTAAATTTTAAGCTTTTCCATTATCTTTCATTATCCATGGTTCATTATAACCTCTAACTTTACCGTCCATACACCAACCGTCACCTAATGGATAATTACGAGCATTTTTATCTGCTTTTGCAGCTAAATCTACTACTGTCCAATTCTTAAATTCTTTACCTTTTATTTCAAATTGAGTATGCCCACCAGATTTTTTACATATAACATGACGATATCTCGTTTGATAACCTAATTTAGTAGCAATATAAACTCCAACTTGTGCAAAATCAGTGCAATTCATAGCTTTACCATTAGTAAGTCCAGCCAATTCTTCATTTAAAGATAAAATATCATTAAAATAATGAGAATAACCAAATCCACCAAAAGCATTATAAACACTAGTAAAATCACTAAACTTTTTATTTTGACCTTTAAAATTTAAAGTTACTGAACTGTTATCAGAAATTATATCTTCTCTTTTAATATCTCCAGATGCACTTTTTTTAATCCATACATTTACAGGTTCAGTCCCATTAGATTTTTTATAATCCTCAAATCTTTTAATCATATCTTTAAATCTTTCAACAGTAACATAATCATTACTATCTTCTTTTAAATGAACAATTTGAGGTTCAACATTTTTAGAACTCAACCACAAATCATATCTTCTCTTCATATCATGAAAAATTGTTGCATTTATAAAAATTTCATTATTACTTACGTCTACCATTTAATATCCCCCATATTCCCATTTTTTCCATTTTTCCATTTTTCCATATTTTTCATATTTCTTATTTTAACATTTAAAGATCAATTAATTTTTAAAACAATTACAAAATAAATATAACTAATTTAAAAATTTCACATCTAAATTTTATATCCCTCTAAATTTTACATGTAAATTTATAAAATTAATATAAACATTCATAGTAACACAAATAACAATACTAAAAAAGTTCATATAGATATATGATAATCCTATTTTTGATAATATATAAATTTTTCTATTTAATTTTCAATCATATCAATTTAAGTTTTTTCCCTTGTCTGTATATTCATGTTTTTAAGAATTTTTATAATTGGGGTTTGGAGAATTTATAAAAAAATTTTAAAAAGTTAAAAAATGATAATTTATCTGTTTTTTTAAATAAAATAAATTTATTCATCTTAGTTTTTAATATTTTAAAGTTATATAAGTTTATTTAGTCTGTAGAAAAATTTTTTCTATTCTGTCAAAATAGATCAGCATTGTTAATCTTGTAATTTTTTTTAACTTTATCCTGCTTATTTAAAAGTATTTAAACATTTTAAAATCTTAAAAAACTATATAAAATAACTATATTTGATATAAATACTTAATAACTACTTAAAATTAAGTAATAATACCAAATAAAATAAATAAAATAAATAAAAAATTTTTAAATTAAATTAAATAAATAAGATAAATAAATAAGATAAATAAATAAGATAAATAATACTTTTAAAAAGCATATTAATTAAAATAATAAAAATAAAAAGAATAATATTAAAGTTGACGGCATTGGTGATGAGTTAATTATATTTATATATGAGGAATTACAAATTTTTATTATATGAATAAATCAATTTATTAATTGTATGACACTACACTACATGGAACAAACCCCTAATGTCGTTTTGTGAAAAAACCCAACATTTATATATTTATATCTAAAGTGAAAAAATGAAAGCATTAATTACAGGAATTACAGGTCAAGACGGTAGCTATTTAGCAGAATTTCTACTTAAAAAAGGATACGAAGTTCATGGGTTACTTAGAAGGAGTTCTTCATTTAATACTGGAAGAATAGAACATCTTTATATGGATGATGTTATTTGTGATATGCATAATAAGAAGACTATAAATCTTCATTATGGTGATTTAACTGATTCTACTAATCTTGGTGGGATTATTAATGAAATTCAACCAGATGAGATTTATAATCTTGCTGCACAGTCGCATGTGAAGGTTTCGTTTGAAACTCCAGAGTATACTGCGAATTCTGATGGTATTGGAGTTTTGCGTCTTCTTGAAGCTATTCGTTCTACTAATTCTGATACTAAATTCTATCAAGCATCCACATCTGAGCTTTATGGTCTTGTTCAAGAAACTCCTCAAAAGGAAACTACTCCTTTTTATCCACGAAGTCCTTATGGTGTTGCTAAACTCTATGGGTATTGGATTACTAAAAATTATCGTGAAGCTTATGATTTATTTGCTTCAAATGGTATTTTGTTTAACCATGAATCTCCAAGACGTGGAGAAACTTTTGTTACAAGAAAAATTACTTTAGCTGCAGCGAGAATTTATTTAAAAAAGCAGAAAAAGCTTTATCTTGGAAATCTTGATGCTCTTAGAGATTGGGGGCATGCGAAAGACTATGTGGAATGTATGTGGAAAATTCTACAACATAATAAAGCTGATGATTTTGTTGTTGCAACAGGAGTGATGACTAGTGTTCGAGATTTCTGTAACTTTGCTTTTAAAGAAGTTGGCATTGACTTAGAATGGTCAGGTGTTGGTGTAAATGAGAAAGGTATAGATTCAAATACTGGTAAAACTTTAATTGAAGTTGATCCAAGATATTTTAGACCAACAGAAGTTGATTTATTAATTGGAGATTCTACAAAAGCAAAAAATGAATTAGGATGGAACGCTAAAACTACAATTAAAGAATTAGTTAGAGAAATGGTTGAAAGTGATTTAGACTTTGTTCAAAAATAATTTTAATTAGTACTATTTGTGTTGTTAATTTTTATTAATATTCATTGATTTTTATTGATTTTTATTAATTTTTTATTAATATTTTAAAATCATAATTTAATAAAAAATAAGGAAAAGAGTTATTTATGGAAACAGATGCATTAATTTATGTTGCAGGACATAGAGGTTTAGTTGGTTCAGCTATTTCTCGTAAACTTAAAGAATTAGGGTATAATAACATTATTAAAAAAACTCATAAAGAGTTAGATTTAACAAATCAAAATGTGGTTAGTGAATTTTTTAAGGAAGAAAAACCCGAATATGTATTTTTAGCTGCTGCTAAGGTTGGAGGTATTAATGCTAATCAAACTTATCCTGCTGAGTTTTTTTATGAAAATTCTATGATTGAGAATAATGTTATACATAATAGCTATTTAAA
>JAISIT010000295.1 GCA_031261915.1 Candidatus Methanoflexus mossambicus | reverse complement strand
TTTAAATAGCTCATACAGTAATTTAACTATTATTGGAGAGTATGGTCAAGCAGTATTTGATGGTGAAAGTAAATCTCGTATATTTACCCTATCTGGAAATAATATAACCTTAAAAAACATTGAATTTAAAAATGGTAAAACTGATGTTGGTGGTGCTATTGCTAATTATGGTAATAACAATAAAGTTATGAATTCCAGTTTTAATAATAACTCTGCAAATCCTCATGGTGGAGCTATTTATAATGAAGGTTCTAATTTTAATATTGATGGTTCTCATTTTAATAATAACTCTGCTACTAATGGTGGAGCTATTTCTAATTTTGGTGATGATTTTAATATTATTTATTCTAATTTTAATAATAACTCTGCAACTAATGGTGGAGCTATTTGTAATATGGCTAATAATCTTAGTGTGATAAATTCTAGTTTTACTAATAATAATGCTTCTTCTGGTGGTGTTATTTGGACTAATGGGGATAATAATAGTATTTTAAGTTCCAATATCTATGATAACTATAATAGTATAAATATTACTGGTGCTAATAATGCAATAATTAAATTTAATCGTTTTGTAAATAATACTAATACTATTATTGGTGCAGGGAATGATGATAATCTTTCTTCTAATTGGTGGGGTCAAAATACTGGTATTACTGGTTTTATTAATAATGGTGCTGATATTGATTACATTTTAGATGATTATTTTGTTTTGTTTCTTAGATATTCTCCTAATGGTAGTGGAACTGTAGTTAATAGCTCTTTTAATCTTTCTAAAGGTAATTATATTTTATTATTTGACTTAACTTTAAATGCAAGCACTTATAATGATATTTTAAATGAAACAGCTATTTTACTTCCAGATTTCAATAAAACTATTGTTATTAATAATGGAACAGATAATAATAGGTCTACTATTGAGAGTAATGGATTTTCAAGTGAAGCTCTTCCTCTTCACTATAACAATAAAAAAATAGCTATTCGTGCTTTAGTTGATAATGAAGATATTGAACTTTCTCTTTTACTTAATACTCCTGATTATAGTAATGGACTTTATGTTAATGGCTCATGGAATGATAGTAATGGTGATGGATCTTCTTGGGATAGTCCATTTTTAAGTTTAAATCTTGCACTTCAAGCTATTATTGATAATGGGTTAAATAGTAGTAATTGGAATTTTATTATTCATATTGCAGGGGATTTAAGTTCTAAATCTTATACTGGTAATGGTGTTAATGTTAATTTGACTTTAAATAGCTCTTATTCTAATTTAACTATTCGTGGGGAGTATGGTTACACTGTATTTGATGGTGAATACTTATATAGTATATTTAATATTGCAGGATCCAATATTACTTTAGATAAGATTAAATTCATCAATGCTAAAAATAGTAATGGTGGAGCTATTTATTCTACTGGTAATGATGTTAGTGTTTTGAATTCTATTTTTATTAATAATACTGCTATTTATGGTGGAGGTATTTTCAACACTGGTAAGAATATTACTATTTTAAACTCTAATTTTAGTAATAACTCTGCACATTATGGTGGTGGTGCTATTGGGAATTATGGTGGTAGTTTTGCTACATTTAATTCTATTTTTATGAGTAATTTTGCTGTTTATGATGGTGGTGGTGCTATTTTTAATGATGGTGGTGATTTTAATCTGTGTAATTCTAGTTTTATGAATAATTCTGCTATTTATGGTGGTGTTGTTTATAATACTATGGGTAATTTCAGTGTTTCTAATTCTAGTTTTAATAATAATTCTGCTAATTTAGGTGGTGTTGTTTATAATAATATGGGTAATTTCAGTGCTTCTAATTCTAGTTTTATGAATAATTTTGCTTCATTTAATGGTGGTGCTATTAATAATAATATTAATAGTGGTTTTATTGTTTCTAATTCTATTTTTATGGGTAACTTTGCTGTTTATGGTGGTGGAGCTATTGAAAATAATGGTGATGGTCTTTGTGTCTTTAATTCTAGTTTTATGAATAATTTTGTTGATTATAATGGTGGAGCTATTGAAAATTATGGTGCTAATTCTAGTGTTTCTAATTCTATTTTTGTAAGTAATTCTGCTATTGGTGATGGTGGTGCTATTTATAATTGGTATGGTGCTAATTTTAGTGTTGTAAATTCTTCTTTCACTCAAAATAATGCTTCTCATGGTGGTGTTATTCATAATACTGGTGATAATCTTAGTGTTTTGAATTCAATATTTAAAAATAGCTTTGCTAGCAAGGGTGGTGTTATCTATAATGATGGTGGTCTTGGTTTTAGTATTATGGCTTCTATTTTTGAGGATAATTTTGCAAATAATGGTGGAGCTATTGATAATTTAGGTATTCTTGATATTAATTCTTCTAAATTTATTAGTAATATTGCTTATAATGGTGGAGCTATTTCTAATTATCGTAATATGAGTATTATGGGGTCTGAATTTATTAATAATTCTGCTGTTCGTGGTAGTGCTATTTTTATAAATGGTAATGGTTCTGCAGGTAATTTATATCAAGATTCATTTGTTAATATTACTTATAATACTTTTGTAAATAATACAAATAATACAATTGTGGCAGAGAATATTGGAAGTCTTTATATTAATTATAATCGTATTTATGATATGGATAGTCGTAATATTGCAGTTAATGTGAGTGTTGTGGGTGATTATAATCTTATGTTTGTGAATTTAGATTATAATTGGTGGGGAGATAATATTCCAGATACAAATTTCAATGGTCTTAATAATTATTTTGTTGTTAATATGATTAAAAATAATTTAACTAATTATCTTTACATTATTCGTTTAAATGGTAGTAACGATGCCTCTATTTTTGAAAATAAACTTCCAAGATTTAATGGAGCTATTTATTTAGATTATGGTAATGGTTTGGTATTTGATTCTAATTTTAATGCAAACAATAATCAGGAATTAAATATTGATATAGTCCAAATAGCTATTTTTGCTGTTGATGGGTGGAAAATGGAAATTAGTGGTAAAATAGTTATAACGGTTAATAATATTAGTGGTGCTAAATATGGTGAATTAATACTATTAAATGCCACAATCGAAGCTGAAGATGGAAATAATAGTGGAATTGAAGTTATTTTTTACATAAATGGAAAAATAATAGGTTCTAATATAACAGATAATCAGGGTAATGCTTACTATCATTATAAAGTTCCTTTCATTGGAAATTTCACATTTAAAGCAGGTAATAATGATTATAGTCATATTCTAACAAATAGCTCTGATATTAATGGAGAATTTATTAAATCCAACTCTAATATAACTATTAATTTTAATCCTAATGGTTCTAAATATGGGGATAAACTTATTCTTAATGTTACGCTTCTTGATGAGTATGGTAATCCTTTAAATGATGTTAATGTTGATTTTTATCTTAATGGAAAATTTATATGCTATGGCACAACAGATAGTAATGGAATAGCTATTGTTAACTATACTGTTGATTTTATTGGTGTTTATAATTTGACTGTGGTCTTTGATGGGAATTATGAGGGTCATTATAATTATAGTGCTGATAGTGATTCTGTTTTTGGTGAATTTAATAAAGCCGAAAGAATTATTAATATTGATAATGTTCCTAAAACTGTGGATATAAATAATAAAATCACAATTAAAGGCAATTTAACAGATAAAGATGGTAATCTATTAAAAGGTAAAGATAATCTTAAAATTAATGTGACTATAGGTAAAAATGCTTATATTTCTGATGTTGAAGTTGTAGATGGTTTATGGAGCTTAAAAATCAATAATCCAAATATTGGAATAACTAATGTAAAAATTACATTAGATGATCCAAACTATGAAAGTAATAAAGAATTTAGGTATACTGTTAGTAAAATTAAAACGATTATTACAGTTTCAGCACCAAAAATCACAGCAGCCAAAAAAACCAATATAGTAATTACTTTAAAAGATAAGTATGGCAAACTCCTTAAAGGTAAAAATCTTATTGTTAAATCTAAATACCTTAAAAAACCATTTAAAACCACTACAAATAGCAAAGGTCAAATCAATATTCGTGTTTATGCGTCTAATATTGGAAAATACACAGGAACTGTTGAATTTGAGGGAGATAGTATTTATCTTAAATCTAAAAAAGCCATAAATCAAATAGTCACAGGAATTCCAGATTTAACCTTCAGTAAAATCAAAAGAATCAAATCCTCTAACTATCAATTAGCAGTATATTCTGTGACAATTAAAAATATAGGCAAAGGAGATTCTCCTAAAACCCAAATGTATATGCAACATTGGAAATACAATGGATGGAAATCAAAAATAACAAAAATCAATATCAAAGCTATTGGAGCAGGTAAATCACTTACTTTAACTGTTAAATTCTTACCAGATAGAGGAAGCCACAGAACTTGCAAATATCAATGGTTTTATATAAATCCACTTAAAAACTTTAAGGAAATTTCATATAAAAACAATTTAAAGTATTTAAAACCATAAAATAGTTTTTTTCTATTTTTTCTTTTTTCTATTTTTGGCACTGTCAAAATCAACTGGATTTTGATTTTTCAGATGCGTGATCTTAAAGTTCGATAATTTGGTTTATAATATTTGATAATGGAACTTATAGAGTAGAGTAAT
>JAISIT010000240.1 GCA_031261915.1 Candidatus Methanoflexus mossambicus | reverse complement strand
AAAAAAAATAAAAAAAATAAAAAAAATAAAAAAAATAAAAAAAATAAAAAAAATAAAAAAAATAAAAAAAATAAAAAAAATAAAAAAAATAAAAAAAATAAAAAAACTTAAAAATGACCCAAAAACTAAAAAAAACCTAAAAAAACCTAAAAAAATAAGTTAATTAGTCTAATGTTGGATAATTAGGGCTTTCATTGGTAATTAAAAGGTCATGAGGATGACTTTCTTTAATTCCACTTGAAGTAATTCTTATAAATTTAGCAAGCTTTTTCATAGCAGAAATATCACGAGCACCACTGTACCCCATTGAAGCTTTTAAACCACCAACTAATTGAAAAACAATTTCATTAACTGTTCCTTTATATGCAACAACTCCTTCAACACCTTCAGGAACTAATTTAGAATGTTTCATGTGTCCTTTAATTTCTTGGAAATAGCGATCAGCACCACCACCAAAACCACCAGTCATAGCACCCATAGAACCCATTCCACGATATTGTTTATATTTCCTTCCATTCATAACAACAACATCACCTGGAGATTCATAAGAACCAGCAAGTAAATTTCCAAGCATTACACAATCAGCACCAGCTCCAATAGCTTTAGCAATATCTCCAGAGTAACGTAAACCACCATCAGCGATAACAGGAACATCATAGTCTTTTGCAACATCAGCAACTTTAGAAATAGCAGTTAATTGAGGAACACCCACTCCAGCAATTATTCTTGTAGTGCACATTGAACCTGGACCAATACCAACTTTCAATCCATCAACTCCTTTATTAATTAAAGCTTCAGCAGCTTCTCCAGTGGCGATATTTCCTACAATCAAATCTGCATCAATATTTTCTTTTAAAACAGCAACATGATTGACAACATTCATATTATGAGCATGAGCACAATCAACAGCTATTACATCAGCTCCTGCTTCATCTAATGCAACAGCACGCTCTAAATCAAATGGTCCAGTAGCAGCAGCAACGAGTAATCGTCCATGTTTATCTTTAATAGCATTAGGGTTGTCTTTTTGTTGTAAAATATCTTTAATTGTGATAATTCCAACTAATTCATCATCACGAACAACAGGAAGCCGTTCAATCTTATTTTCATAAGCTATATCTAATGCTTCGGACGGAGAAATTGATTCTTTAACTGTAACCACGTCAGAAGTCATTATATCCTTAACTAACTTACCAGAATCATTACTTATAAATGGTAATAAATCTCTTTTACTAATAATCCCAATAAGTTTCTTACCATCAATAACTGGTAATCCACTAACAGCTTCTTCTTCCATTAATTCTTTAACAGTGTTTAAAGAAGAATTTTCAGTAGTAGTAACAACATTCCTGACAGTTAATTCTCCAGAAGATTTAACTTTCTTAACTTCCTCAACTTCCATTTCTAAAGTCATATTTCTATGAATAACAGCCATTCCACCTTCTTGAGCAAGAGCAATAGCCAATTCATTCTCTGAAACTGTGTCCATAGCTGCAGAAATTATAGGAATGTTTAATTTATGATTTGTAGAAACTCTTGATGATGTATCTACATCTTTTGCTTCAATCCAAGATTCATTAGGAACAAGTAAGAAATCATCATAAGTGTAACCTAATTCTGCATTTTTAATTTTATCTAAATACATAATTCCTCCAATAATCATTTAATAAAAAAATAATAAGATAAATCGATAAACAAGTGATAATAAATAATATACTAATAAAAAAATAATAGGATCAATAAACAAACAAGTGATAATAAATAATATAATAATAAAAAAATGATTAATATGATAAATAGTATTTTAATGATAATTTAAATACTAAAAAGACTCAATTAATGATTTTAATTCCTTAACTGCAGTCCTATCTATTTTTCCAGTATTTCTATCTCCACCAACACAAGCTGCTCCTCTAACACCCACAACATCACAACCTAAATCATGTAAATCTTTTAATTGTTCTTTTTTAATTGATCCTGCCAATGCAGTTTTTAATCCATAAGAATGAGCTTCATCAACAAAAGTTTTAAGTTGATTAAGATCTAAATGATCAAAAAGAGTCTTACCATCTTTTACTGCTGTATCTAACATTGCTAAATCAGAACCTGATTCTTTTGCAATTTTTGGTATTTCTAAAGGATCAACTGCACCAACTCTATGTGCATCAGCATAACCAGAAGCTACAACAATAGCATCTTCTTTTTGTCCTTTAACTGCTTTAACAACATTTTCCATTACTTCAATAGCTTCCTGGGAATTTTTTGTTCCAAAAAGTCCGACTTTAATATAATCTGCTCCAGAAGAAAGAGCACCAGCAGCAGCAAGAGAAACAGTTCCAGGTTTATATGGAACATCTCCCAAAGTAGCACTTACAAGTGTATCTTTTGGTGTTAATTCTCTTATTTCACGAATAACCCATGGAAAGTTAGCTCCAAGAGATCCTTCCTTAGGATTCTTCACATCTACTATGTCTGATCCACCAGCAATAGCTTCAACAGATTCTTCTTTATTTATTGGACTAATTAATAGAAGCAATTGATTTCCTCCAGTAAACTATCATGTTAATTATTTTAAAAGCTAATGATAATTAATAATATTGATAAAAAAATGATTATAAAATTTATAAGGGGTATAAGAGTTATAAATGAATATAAATTAAAAATATAATATTCTATTTTAAAAAATATAATATAAAATATTCTATTTAATAATTAATAATTAATTATAATATTATAAATATATTTAATTTAATATAAAAAGTTTTAGTTTTTTTTAAAAAAATTAAAAAAATTAAAAAAATTGGTCGTGTTTCAAGGTTGGTTAAAAAATTATAAATAGTGTGTGGAATCACATTTTTTTATTGTGATAAAAAAAAATTACAAAGGTGGTCCACATGTTAGAAATATCAATTCCAATGAATATAAATTTTACTATTGATGGTGAATTTAATATTGTTAATATTGCTGAAAAAATACAAGATATGAATATAGGAAATGAAATATTACAT
>JAISIT010000226.1 GCA_031261915.1 Candidatus Methanoflexus mossambicus | reverse complement strand
AAAAAGGAGGAGGAGGTTGTGTTTGTCCAGCTTCTGTTTTACTTAAAGCATTGATGAGAAATATAATTGTGAAAAAAGATGAAATTGTTATTCTTGATATGGAAGCAGGAATCGAACATCTTGGAAGAAAAACAGCTGAATCAGTAGATACTATGATAATTGTAGTTGAACCCGGATTAAAATCCATTGAAACAGCTAAGAGAATCAAAAAATTAGCTATTGAGATTGGGATAAAAAATATTGTAGCTGTTTTAAATAAATGTTCATCAAAAGAAGAAAAGGAATTTGTAGAAAAAGAACTAATAGCTATTGACATCGATTTAATCGGAGCTATTCCCCAAGATAAAGATGTTATATTATCTGATATGGAAGGAAAACCATTAATAGAATACAAAAATTCAATAGCTTTAAAATCAATAGAAAAAATAGCAGAAAAAATAGCTGAATAACTGAAACAATAAATATAGTACAAAACTTAATTTTTGGAACTAAATTTTTTGCTTATTTTATATATAAATTGAAAATTTTTGTACCAAAAATTTGGTGTTTGACTATATTATGAAACAATAGCTATTAAAATAAAATTAATAATATAATAACAATACACCTAGCCAATATGATTAATTTTTTCATTAACATAATCGATTGGTTTATTTAAGATATTTTTTAAATTGGATATGACCTTTGTTAATATAATCATTACATATTCTATTTACTAAATTTACATCGCAATGAAGGTTCAAAGCTTTCATTATAACATCAATACTATCTTTGGGACGAAGAGGTGTCTTTTCTGACAATACTCCAAATATTCTTCCAACATTTTGCGCTGATTCATTAGCATGTTTTTCTAACATTTTAATTATTTTATATATATTGACTTTAGATAAATCACATTTAGATATATTAACAATTAAATTAGTATAATCATCATCTAATTTTGTTATATATTTCATAAAATGTATTGTCGCAGCCATTATTTTACAAAACTCTTCATCTTCACCGTCTAAAAGCGATTCATATATTTTAATCCATAGCTGTTTGGCTAAATTTTCAGGAATATTCATTCTATATACTGTATTTGATAAGATTGAAATTTGTTCAGGTTTCTTATTGTGTATCAAAAAATTTATTAAGCTTTTTTCATCATCTATCTCCATATCCTTTAAATCAAATAGGCATATATGTTCTATTAAACGGGATGTGAATTTCACATCATGGAAATTTTCTTTAAGAGCCTTTTTATAATAAGATTTCTTTTTTAAAAGATGATAAATATCCTTATGGACATGTGGGTTTCTTAGATATCCTAAAAAAGAGTATTTCCCGCAAGTTTCTGAAAAAATTAAATCAATATTGTTCTTAACCCAAGTCTTATCAGCCCTACATAAATAAATAAAATAAAGTCCAATATTATATAAAAAACTTGTGGACTGCTTATTAATTTCTTTTTCTATGACTTTTTTAATTTCTTTGTCTATTTCCCTATTAGATTTATAATATTCATTATAAATATACACGAATAATAGGTCATAAATTCTTCCAGATGTACTATTTAATATATTAAAACTTAAATTTTTCTCATCTATTTTTTCATTATCTTTAGAAACATTTAGAAGTAGCAATATCACTTTTTTTAGATCAGAAGAAATATTGTTAAAATCTTCTTCATCATCAGGAATAAATTCACTAATTAATAATGGAATCATGTTTATTAAATAGTTTTCAGAATCTAAAGTTTTGTCAACTAGTTTTTGAATTAAAATAGTATTTACAAATTCTAAAATTTTTTTGAAACTAGATAATCCTATTGCGAGATTGTCTCCATCTAATTCAACTTTTTTAGCCTCAGATAAACCTAAAATTAATTCATATTGAATTTTCTCTGAAGATTCTACAAAATAATTTAGTTTTTCAATAAATTTTAGAGGATTTTTTGAAACACAGATTCTAAATGAACCCATAAGCTCAAATTCGTCTTTTTCTTTCATTTCATCTAAACATTCTATTATTTTTTCAACTTTTTTATCACAAAATGACTTTTCATATTTTGGAATAATTGTTTCTAGTTTAGTATGTATTACTCCAAAGTCAGGATATTCAATTTCTTCAGAATGAAATTTTTTGCACTCAATAAGTCTCTCTTTAATTTCTTGATTTTCAGATTTTTCTAATGATTGAAACCACCTTAATTTTTGATATGCCGACACTTCTTCAGAAACACCTTCATTTGTTATTTTTTTAATGTAATTTGAATTATCTACCCAACAAATAATTTTTTTTATTTGTTCATCATTAAATTTAATAGAATTGTTCTTAAATAATTCATAAATTTCGTGTCTTGCTCCAAAAACATTCAAAGGATTGAATCCTATATTCCAAAAATACTCATTTAAATCATCATAAGCAAAATTAATTAAATGAAAACCAATTTTTTTAAATATAACATGGTTTTCATGGAGTAAAACGTTAACAACATCTGCAATTTTTTGTTTTTCATTTTTTGAATATTCATATTCAAGCATTTCTCTAATAAAAAATACTAATAAAATATCATAGTTATCCTCAAATATATTCTGAACATGAGGAGTAATTGAAGAAATTGAGGCGAATTGATATTTGTCTTCTTTTATTGCTGAAGAAATTGTTTTTAATCCAATTTTAGCTGCATCAAATGCACATAATTTAGCAATCATCTCCTTATTATTTTTCAATACTTCTTCAAACAAATTATCTAAATAAGCAGACTCAATACCATAATTTTCAATTTTAAATTTAAGAACTATTTCTAAAAGTCTTAAAAAGCAATCTAATTCATATGAACCTGCCTTTTTTAAAATATTTTCCGAAATTTCTCCTTGAATTAAAATATTATCCCTATTAGATAGCATTGCTTCTACAGCATCTATATACTCCATCTTCATATCGTCTTTAGGCAATGAAAAAATAATTTTTAAAAATGTATGATCAATATTCCCATTTCTATTTTCTCCAAAATTATGCTTAATATAATCTTCAATAATTTCTTTTAAAATTTTAGTTATTTCAGGGTTAGGGTTTTTTTCATTTTCAATAGATAATTTTTCAAGATATTCAGAAGGACGCCAATAAGACATCTTATTGTAAGATGTTAAAAAACCTTCTTTAAATAAAGGATATAACCATATATCATCTTTTGATTTTGAGATTTCTTCCCAAAAAACATTTTCTAATATGCTATCCTGTTTAATTTTTTCTAATTTTTCTTTTATCTCACTATAAGTATCATTATTCATTCAAATCGTCCTTTTATTTATTCTTCCAATTTCTTCCTTAAAATCTGAGATTTCTTTTACCATATCTTTTGGTTCTTGAGCTATTTCCTTATTCCAATTCTTTATAACTTCATATAACTGCTCATATCCATTCTCTTTGGAATAACCTATTACATTAATTCCCAAATCTTTATAATATAATTGGTCATACTCTTGCATATTCATTTCATTTTTCCGATAAGGCAATAATATAAAATGTTTCGTTTCACCATCTGAATGTTTAAATTCGGTTAATAAGAAATCAAGTACTTCTAACTCAGTAAGACCATATCCAATAAAAAGAACAACAAAATTTCTAAACGTACGACCAAGAAAATTTTTTATTTCCTTAGTCCCATATGTTTTTATATAATTATCTACAGTTAAAACAATGGAATCTCTATCTTTCAAGCTCCCATGCAAATGATAAAGTTTTAATTCACGCATAGGAACCTTATTATTAATAGGATTATAAACAACATTATTTTCATTAAATTTATCTGTAAAATGTGTGTCTATGTTTGTAGTTATAAAAAATCCTTCATTATCAGGATATGCACTATATATTAATTTTTTTAATTCCTCATATATCTTGATTTTTTTAGAAGAATCTTTAGCTTCCAATGATTCTTCAATTACCTTATAAAATTTATCTTTCTTTTCATTGTCTTTTAGTATATTTTTACAAATGGAAATTGTTTTTTTATAGTTATTACCACTACAAAGTATTTCTTTTACTCTGAGGGGTATTAATTTTTTTCCATCAATTTCAGTTTCATAACAGCAATCAACAAGATTTTTAGCTAATTCTTCCCAGGAAGCACAACCTAATAATCTAGATACTCCTGCTCCAAGAAAAACAACTAGATTATTTTTTCTCAATGCTGTTTTAATTCCTTTAGGTATCTCTGGAGAATCTTCAATCATAAAATTTTATATGTAAATATTATATTATATATTTATAGGTGTTAAATAATAACATTTGAGACTGTCAATTTGTTACTTGAAATTTTTTGTGAGATTTTTTTTAAAATTTCGATGCTTTTTTATTTGTTCTTTGATAAAATTGTGCCGCAGTTGTGCGTTTTTTCTTAAAATAAGAATATGAAAGTTTAAATAGTAGGATAAACTTATATTTAAGCATTTAAATAGAAAAATAAGCTTTCCTATTAGTAATTTATCTTAGGTTCAATATAAATTTTATGTTCTTGAATCGTGAAAAAAATTATGAAAAATTATGAAAATAGATGAAAGCATCTAATAAAAAAGTCGCATAAAAGAAAAATAGACTCCACAAACAATAAAACTGAAAATTACATAGGAAATATCATGCCTAAATCAGAGGAAAATAAATTCCGAACTGTAATAGGATTTATGAACCAAGTCTACCACAGATCAAACAATTGGATAAAAAAAACATGAAAATTCCAACTAACAAATTGACAGTCCCCATACTCCAATAATAGCAACTCTGTCAACTTAAGAATTTTTTTAAGTTTTTTGTTTTTTTTCTTTTTTTTTAGAAGTTTTTTCTGTTGTTGTATGGGTATTTTTTGGTTTTTGTTTTCTTTCTGTTTGTTTTTGGTTTTTTCTTGGTTTTTATCATGTTTTTTATTGCTATGTCTTTGATTTCTTGTTCTAATTTTTTTCTTTCTTTTTGTGTTTCGGTGAAAACCATTTTTATGAGGTTTATTTTTAGTTTTCCTGCTAATATGTTCATGTTTATTTTGTA
>JAISIT010000210.1 GCA_031261915.1 Candidatus Methanoflexus mossambicus | reverse complement strand
ACACCTACATACCAAATAATAATAAAATCTAACAAATATATTTGTTTAATCAACTATTTAAACATTTTTCATAAGAAAAAAAATTAATCACCAAAATATTTGTGGGACAGCCTCTGTTTGTTATTTTTTTTGTTGTTTGTTATTTTTTTTGTTGTTTGTTATTTTTTTTGTTGTGTGTTATTTTTTTTGTTGTGTGTTATTTTTTTTGTTGTATGTTGTGTTTTTTTTCTTTGCTATTATTTTTTATAATTGCTTAATTTTTTTGTAATCATCTTAGTTTTTAATAATACTATTGTTACAAGTTTTTAATGTAATTGTAAGTTTTATTAAATTGTATAACTTAAAATAAAAACATTTATAAGTGGAAAATTACACAATTATTCTTGCACCTAAAATAATTTTTAGGTGTAATTTTTCGGAGTCAATAAAATGATAAAAATTAGAAAAAACGAAATTTTACTGATGTCTATATTTTGTGTTTTTCTTTTATTTGTAAATGTTTCATTTGCAGCAGAAGAAAATACAAAAGTTGATGTCAAAAATAACTCAGCACTTATGGATGCTAATATTGTTTCTGCTGATAATAAAAATATTGGTAAAACAGCAGATACAGGTAAAATAGCTTCATATTTAAAGTATATTAAGACGAATATAAATTCAATAGATTTTAATAATGTTATTAAATCTGAGGAATATAAAACTTTTTCAAAAACCCAGGAATTTAAAAATTTTGCTAATTCAAAAGACGGAAAAGCTATTTTAAATCCTAAAGGATATAAATCCTTTTTAAAATTAAATGGAAAAGATAAAGTTACTGCTATAAACAATGTTATAATCTCATGGAATAAATTCCAAAAAAATAATGGAATTAAAGTTATAAACTTTAATAATGCTGTTACATCTGTTGAACTTACTCAAGACAAAGTTGTTGGTAATGTTGTTGATAACAATGTTGATAAAGCCGTTAATAATGCTGTTGGTATTAGAAATGATAAATATTTTGCTTTAACTTTAAAGTTACTCAATACTAAAAAGTATAATGAGACTATTGAATATTTATTATCCAATCCAAAACAGATTAACTCTTTATTAATTAATAAAGAAAGTGTTAAATACTTAAAATCCCATAAGTATTATAATTATGTGTTATATTTAAAAAAATATCATAATGGCATAAATAAGAATCTTAAATCTATTGATTATTATTTAAATCATGCTGCAGCTGGAGAAGTTGCACCAAAAACTTTATCACAATCTTTCATTGTTTCAATTTCAAAAAGAATGTTGTCTTACATGAATAAATATGATCAACTACCACCTTATATCCCTTTAGATAATTATGTTCTTTCTGCTACGGAAATGACCTATTTGTTATCTAAAACTATTGTTAATAAATATAATGGTGTTACAAGTAATGTGGCAGTGATCTATGATTTTAAAAATCCAACTTCTCCTCAGGGTAGTTCTGTTAGTGCAACTTTAGATAGTAAATCTTATGTTTCTGTTGCAAATACTGTTGCAACATATTTATCAAGTCATAAATCTGTTCCAGGTTATTTGGTTTATGATGGAATTAAAGTTAAATATCAAACGGTATTTTACTTTTTTACTAAAGTTTTAGCAAATACTGATTCAAATGGTAAACTTCCAGCTAAGGTTTCAATATCTGTATCTGCAAATAATCCATTAAACTCCTATATGCCTAATGAGAATGTATATGGTAGTTTTTCAGGAATAAGTACTTCTAAATTAATAGATGTTTATAAACCTATTTCTTTAACTTCATATAAAACAAATACTTCAAATGCTCAATCAAAAGATCAAGATATTATGAATTTAGCATTGTATATTACAAAAAATACTAAAAACGAGTTAGAAAAAGCAAAAGCTATTTTTAATTATGTTAATGATAAATTAGATTATAGTTTTTATTATAATACTAAATATGGTGCTAAAAAAGCTTTGAGTAATGGTGTTGCAAATTGTGTAGATAGTTCTCATGCTTTAGTAGCTTTATCAAGGGCTGCTGGTCTTGCAGCAAGATATGTCCATGGTATTTGCACTTTTTCCAGTGGAACTTATGGGCATGTTTGGACTCAAATCCTTGTAGGGAACTATTGGGTTGTAGCAGATGCATCAAATGATAGAAATAGTTTTGGGGTTGTAAATAACTGGAATCCGAATTCATACACATTACATGGAAAATATGCACAAATTACTTTTTAATCTGTTTTTAGTTGTGTAACAATGTTTTATCTTTTTAATTATTTTTGAAAAGTTTTTAAAATTGTTTTTTTATTTAAGAAAGATTTATTCTTTCTTATTTTTTATTTTTTTAAGTCATTTTGACTTAATTTAATTATTGGTATTTAATTAATATTTAAAACCTATATTAATGGTTTTAATTCAATCAAACATTTTATAAGTTATTATATTCACATTAAACAGTTTTTATCATTTTTTTAAATAAATATTATTAATCTAATAGAATGAAAGTATATTAAATTACAATCTAAAATGTTTAATTCGAGATTTTTTAATTTAACAAAACTTTAATTAATTGTTTTTAATTTAAATAAACTTCGTCATGGTTAAAAATTTAATTTAAAGAATGAATAGAAAACTTTATATATAATTTCAACAAAATAATTATTATCTCGATTTGAAGAATCTTATTTTTTCTTAATTTTAAGTTCTTTATAATTAATTATTGGATATTAGCTTTTAATTTATATTTTATTAGCTTTTATCGTTTATAAAAAAATTTATAAAATAATAATTTTAACAATAAACACAATGATTTTATTAAATTCTAAATTTATTTTAAATTTCAAAGTATTCAATAGTAATTTGATTAAATTTATAATTAATAAAATTTTAAATAATTAAATATTTATTTAATAAATGTTTATTGTTTATAAGAGTTTTCATCGAGAAATGGAGGCTAAAATATCTCGAGAGATATGAAAATTTTCTTCTGTGTTTTTTTAATATTTCTAATTGGAGGCATTGGAGCAACTTCTGCTACTGATTCAAATATTGAAAAGAATGCTTTATCAAATGCAACTCATTTAAAACAAGTTGATTTAAAGCAATCACAGGATTATAATTCTGTTGTGGCATCAAATTCTAAAGATCGTCTATCAAATTCTAATTTGAACCGTGCTGCTGCAGGAGAATCATCTATATATATTAAAATAGCTGATGTTTATTTTGCATCTTCATATATTAAGAACTATGTTTCTAAAAATGGAAAACTTCCTAATTATGTTACAGGATATGGGATGAAAGTTCCATTAAGCACAGTTCTTTATTTACAGTCCAAAGTTATTGTCAATGCTAATTCTGGTAGTTTGGCTAAAGTGAAGTATATTGCAATTGATGAACCAAGTTCTCCTTCTGGGAGTGCTACTATTAAAGGATCTCTTTCAAAAGCAAAATATGTATCTACGGCAAAAACTATTGTTAAATATTCAATAAATAACAGAAAGGCACCTAATTATGTAAGCACTGTTCTTGGAAAAATACAGTATCAATCAATTATTGATGGATTTTCTAAACTTATTGTAAATTCTTATAAAACTAATAAATTACAAAAATCTTTATATTTTAATGTAAAATCTTCAAGTTTATTGAATAAGTATTTACCAACAATTAAACCAAAAACTACATCAAGTAATAATGTTAATAATAATGTTAATAATAATGTTAATAATAATGTTAATAATAATGTTAATAATGATGGTGACAGTTTAAAGAATAATTCTAATTTAGGTTCAAGTAATTCTCCAATTGAAAATCCTGTAGAAGAAAATACTAAGAACCCTAATCTTATTTCTTTAGATGATATATGCTCTGCAGCTACTGTTGTTAAAAAGTATATTGAAAATAATAATGGTAAAGCTCCATCAAAGGTTACAATTAATGGAAAATCATATAAATTATCACAATATCTATATTTAATCGCAGGAGCAATTGTTAATATTAATAAAGATAGTAATTCAGGTGTTACAGTTATTGATGTATCAGAACCAAAAAATCCAGATAATACTGTTCCTGATGGCACTATATCCTTGAAAAATTATGTTGATTTAGCTCAAAGAGTTTTTAATTATATTAAAACCAACAAAGTTGCACCAAACTATGCAAGTTCTAGTTTAGGAAAAGTTGGTTATAATAGTATAATTGATGGTTTAACTAGAGTTATTGTTTATGAAAATGCTAATGGTGTTCTTCCAAAGACTCTTAGCTATTCTAATTTTAAAGATAAATCTAAAGCAAGTTCTGCAGATCTTAAAAATACTGCATATCTTAAATTAAGTAAAAATTGTCAATCTACCAATTCTATCATTGTTAATTTAGCTAAAACTATTACAAAAGGTAAAACTACTGTTTTAGATAAAGCTAAAGCTATTTTCAACTATGTTCAAGAGAATATTGACTATTCATTTTACTATGATACCCGTTATGGTGCAGTAAACACTTATAAGAAAAAGATTGGTAACTGTGTTGATATGAGTCATCTTATTATCTCTCTTGCAAGGGCAAGTAATATTCCTGCACGTTATTCTCATGGCATTTGCACTTTTTCCAGTGGAACTTATGGTCATGTGTGGGCAGAATTACTTATTGGGAACTATTGGTATGTTCTTGATACCACAAGTATTAGAAATAGCTTTGCTAATGTTAAAAATTGGGATACTGATTCCTATACTCTCCATGGTAAGTATGCAGAATTACAATTTTAAAAATAATTAGAATAAGGATTATTTTCTTATTTTTTTTATTTTTATTTTTTTTATTATGACTATTTCTATTTGTTTACTTGTTTTTATTTCTTTTTTATTTCTTTTTTATTTCTTTTTTATTTCTTTTTTATTTCTTTTTTTTATTCAGTTTTTTTTATTTTTTGTTAATTATTATTAATATATACTTCTTTTTTGTTGATTTTTATATTTTCTTTTATTATCTGCTATTTTTTCTAAATTTTCAACATTATTTTCAAGAATTTGTTTTAAAAACAATTATTATGTTAATGGAGATAATATTTAAAATATGAATAAATAAAAATTACATGTTCTAAAGAATAGCTATAATTATAGATTTATAATTATATATAATTTAAATAATAATCATATAAATTAATATTGAAAAAATATATAAATTATTTTGAATATAAATTATTTTATTAAATGCAGATTATATTTTAATTTAATGATATACAGTTTTATAATGTAAATTACTATTGTTGGTATAATAATTATAAAAATATGGAAATAGATACTATATTTTTTATTCTATGAATTCAAATTATTTTGAATTTTTGTAAATGAGGATTTATAATGAATTGGAAGTTAGATTGGAGAGTTGAATTAGGAGTAATGTTACTTTTAATATCCATAGTTAGTTATTTGTTGGCTTATGGAGTTTTTCAAGATGTAGATAAAGTATTATTTTATATAATGATTGATTTTGCTTTTGTTCCTGTTGATGTATTGATTATAACTTTGATTTTAGAAGGAATTATAAATAAAAAGAAACATGAAAGTAATCCTAATCGTAGTAAAATGATGAAAAGAGTTGTAATTGCAGTAGGGATTATACTTGCAATATTAGTTCTTATTGGAATAGGAAGTTATAGTGAATATCATGACTATATGTCTGTAGAGAATACTAAAACAATAACTGTAAATGAAAAATGGATAAAAGCAGCACCAGATTCTGAAAAAGAAACTTATATTGTGTCTGATACTAATTTTAATGTTTATTGTGTTAAAGATGAGCCAGGACTTGGTTTATATGATTCGAGTGATCGTTATGCTAAATTAATGCCTGGAGATACATATATCATTAAAACATTGGGTGAAAGATCTCAACAAACATCAGATTATCCAAATATTGTTGATGTTCGACTTGTAAAATCAAATAATACTTTAAATTAAATTTGGATAATCTTTTAATATTTTTATTTTTATTTATTCTTTAAATAATGGTTATTTTTTTATTTATTCTTTAAATAGCTATTATTTTTTTATTTATTCTTTAAATAATGGTTATTTTTTTATTTATTTTTAACTTTTTCATAGAATAGTTGTAAATATAGTTAAATTTTTTAATTTTATGATTATAATCATTGGCTAAAAGATGTTATTATTATTTTTTCAGTAAAAAGTTTTATTTTTATTAATTATAAGTTTAATAAGTTTATTCTTAAAAATAAAAGTTATAATATTTTAAATATTTAAAATATTAATTTTAATAATGTTATTAATTAATTTAATATCTTATAACAACTTTAAAAATAAATATTACTTAGAAAATTTTTTCTTAAAGATTATGGTGAAAATTTTAATTATGGTGAAAATATGCAATTAAATAAAATAGCTATTATTGGTTATGGAAATATGGGAAATTTGCTTCTTAATAATTTTTTAAATTTAAATTTATTTAAAGAAGAAAATATAATTATATCTACTCGTAATCCTAAAAAATCTAAAAAAATAGATGATTTAATTAAAATATACCCTAAAATCACTCTAAGTTCAAGTAATGAATTTGTTGCAAAACTTTCAGAAAAGATTTTTATTTGTGTGGAAACATTTCAACTTAAAACTATATTAGAAGAGATAAAACCATTTATTAATAAAAATACACATATTATTCATTGTTGTGCAGGAATTAGCTTTAAAATGATCTCGAAAGTAATTGATGCTAAAGTCAGTCAAATTATTCCTACAACTGTTTCTCAAGTAGATAATAATTTGAAGAGTTTTAAAGATAATAAGAATGGAATCACATTGATATCACATAATGATAATGTTTTAGATGTTGATAAAAAGTTCCTTGAAAATTTATTTGAAAATTTTACATATATTAATGTTTTTGACAATCAAAAGTTAGATGATGAGAGAAATTTAGAAATAGCTACTATTCTATCCAGTTGTGGACCTGCATTAATAGCTATGATGATTAATCAAATTATAAACATTTCTATTGAAAATTCATCTTTAAATCATAATGAATTAGAATATATATTAATAAAAACAATTAAATCAACAGCTATTAAATTAGATACAGATAATAATATGTCTATTACTGATATGATTAATAAAACTGCTACTAAAGGAGGAATTACTCAAATTGGAATTGATTATATTGAAGAAAACAATCAAATAATAAATGATTTTTTAAATATTTTATTAAATAAATATGATATTGTTAAAAAAGAATTAAATAATCAATATGATTTAGATTCCAAGTAGTATAAGTATTTAATTTATAAAAAAATTAATAAGTATTAATATTTAAACTTAAAATTAATTAGATATAAGTTATTTTTATATTATCTCGATTTTGATATTATTTTATTTAATCTTATTTTATTTAATCTTATTTTATTTAATCTTATTTTATTTAATCTTATTTTATTTAATCTTATTTTATTTAATCTTATTTTATTTAATCTTATTTTATTTCTTTCTTTTAGGATTAAATTGGAACCATCCTTTTTGGACTCTTTTTTCTTGTTCAATAACCTCATGAATACTCCAGAGTAATGTAAATCCAACAATTCCAACAATAATTGATAGAATGGTATTATTTAAAAATAAGCTTATAACTAAAGTTATTATTCCTAAAATCAAAAATACTGGCCATACTTTTTTTCCAATGTAATATTCAGATTTTATAACTATTGGATGAAATATTCCAATAATTAAAAATGATGCCAATCCAATTATAATTCCTTCAAAGTTCATTTTATCACTTTCATATTCTTTTATGTTATTTTTGTATAAATTTTATAAAATTATAAAAATAAAAGTATAAATATATATTATAATTCTTATATAAATTATAAATTTTATAAATATTTTATAAATATTTTTTAATTATTTTTTAATTATTTTTTAATTATTTTTTAATTATTTTTTAATTATTTTTTATGTATATCTTCATGTTTATTTCAAAACATTTATAATATTAAAAAATTATATTATTTTTAATTTAAATTTATTTAATAATTTTTTTACTAATAATTTTTTTACTAATATTATTATACATATTATGTTATATTTATATTTAAATTTATATTATTCATTAGTTTTTTAGTTTTTTTAATAGTTTTTTTATTGGCAGATAAAATGGCAAGAGATGTTGAAAAAAATAGTATTGTTGTAGATAATAAAAATTATGCTCATATAAATAATGATCCTAATAGAGCTATTATTCGAAAAAGAAGAAGATTTGAAAGATGGGATGGATATAAGCCAAAATCATTAGAATCCTTTAGAAAATTAATGCCTTTTGTAATGAGAACAAGAAATGGTTCTGTTAACTTTTTTGAAGATACGTTTGATGTTACAGAAGTTGTTAAATATTTAGATGAGAAAAATAAAAAGTTAGATGAGGCAAAAAAATCAGGAGATTTAAAAGATTTTGGAAATGGTAAAATACCAAAATATTCCTACAATTTATTTTTCATAACCTTAATTGTTCGGCTTCTTACTCTTAGACCTTGGTTAAATAGATTTATTTCAAGAAAAAATATTTATCAAAGGCATGATGTTGAAATAGCATTTCCAGTTAAAAAGCAATTTGATGATGTTGGAGAGGAATCTACAAGATTTGAGGTATTTGATAGAGATTCAAATATTGAAGATGTTGGAGAAATCATTTTTGATTCAATTAAAGGAGTTAAACAAACAACTCGCGATCCCTCTGGTGATTTTATTGGAACTGCAACGAAATTGCCAAATATTTTTCTAACTTGTCTTGTTTTGTTTTTAGATTTTTCAATAGCTATTGGGTTTTGCCCTGATTTTTTAAGAAGGGTTGATACAATGCAATCATCTGTTTTATTTTCTAATTTAGGGAGTATTGGTTTAAAAGGAGCACCTCATCATCATTTATATGATCGTGGAACCTCTTCACTTTTAATTACTGCTGGAAGTGTTAGAAAAGAAAAAATAATAAATATTGAGGACATAGATGATATTGATGAACTTATGAATAATAAAGAATTATTAAAAGAAAGATATGTTGTAGATATTAAGATTTCTATGGATGAAAGAATAGCTGATGGCTTTTATTATATTAAATCCTTTAAATTATTAGAAGAAATTTTAAAAAATCCATATCAACTTGATGAGAGACTAAAAGAAGTTCCAATTGATGATTAATTTTGATATAAATTCGGTTAAAAGAATATTTAATAATAAAATTCAATATTATCAATTATTTTTATTAATTTTCATATTTTATCTTTTAAATTAAATAATTACATGATGATATTCAATAGATTAAATAATTATATTATTATATTCAATAGATTAAATAATTATGCTATTATATTCAATAGATTAAAATAATATATTAAATAATAAGATTATATGTAATAGGAATGATAAAATGTTGCTTGATGAAATTTTAAGGAATAATGAATTGTTTGTTGAAAGTTTTGACCCTGTTGAATTGCCACATGGTCCTCAAAAAAAGTTAACCATTGTTACTTGTATGGATACACGTTTAGTGGACTTTTTAGAACCTGCATTAGGTATTGGTCGTGGGGATGCTAAAGTTATTAAAAATGCAGGAAATAATGTTTTAGATCGTGATGTTGAAAGGTCTGTTGCTGCGTCTATTTTTGCTCTTGGAAGTGAAGAGGTAATGTTAGTAGGACATAAAGATTGTGGAATGGCAGGATCTAATATTGATGCACTTAAAGCAAATATGATTGAAAGAGGTATTGATCCTGAAGAAATAGATAAAGTAGATCTTAAAACGTGGATCGGTGCATTTGATGATGAAGAATCCAATGTTAAAAAAGGAGTTGAAACTCTTAAAAACTCTAAATTAATTCCTAACGATGTTCCTATTCATGGATTGATTATTGATCCTGTTGATGGGTCTGTTGAAGTTTTAATCGATGGATATGATGACAAATAGTTTTAATTGATTTGTCACTAAATTTTTTATATTTTTACTTTTAGATATAATATTATTTCTAAAAGCAATAATTCAATTAATAGTAAAATTAATAAAAATATTAATTAATAATTAAAATAGTATTTAGACCTTAAATATTAATATTAATAAAATGATTTATAATATTGATAAAATGATTTATAATATTGATAAAAATAATATTAATAATGCTAATGTTAATAATAAAATGATAATTAATTTAATTTCAATCAATTTAATAAGTGGATAGTTTTATGGATCTTAATGACTTAATTTTAAAGCCTGCAGATGATAATCTTAATTATGATAGACCGTGGATACGATTTTATCCTTCAGGAGTTTTACCTAATATTGATTATCCCGAAGGAAGTATGTATGATAGAATTGAATTTATTGGTTCATTAGTTAAAGATTATGTTGCTGTTGAATTTTTAGGACTAAAAATTAACTATTCTGAACTAATTGAATCTATTGATGATTGTGCAAGAGGATTAATAGAGCTTGGAGTTAAAAAAGGAGATAAAGTAACAATTTGTATTCCAAATACTCCTCATGCAGTGGTAGCTTTCTATGCAGTTAATAAAATTGGAGCTATTTCAAATATGGTTCATCCATTATCTGCACCAAAAGAGTTGGAATATTACTTAAATCTTACTGAAAGCAGGTTTTTAATCACAATTAACTTTTCTTACTCTAATTATGAAAAAATAAAAGATAATGTCAATGTGAAAAAGGTTATTGTCTGTAAGTTAGGAAACTATCTTAAATATATTAAAAGAGCAGGATATTGGACTTTTGCAGGTAGAAAAATTCCTAAAATCCAAGATCATGAAAATATAATTAAATGGAAAGAATTACTAAAATTAGGGAATGCTACTAAAAATAATAAACTAAAAGAAGGTAATAATGAAAAAAATCCAAAAACAAAAACAAATAATTCCAATGAATTTCCAAAAATAAATGCTAATGATCCTGCAGTTATATTATACACTGGAGGAACAACTGGAAAACAGAAAGGAGTTGTGCTTTCTAATCTAAATTTTAATGCACTTGCTCTTCAGATTATATCTCAAAATAATGTTATATCTGGAGATAAAATGATGTGTATAATGCCATTTTTCCATGGTTTTGGATTAGGAGTTTCAATGCATACGACTCTTGTTGCAGGAGGAACAGCTATTTTGGTTCCTAAATTTTCTGTTGAAGATTTTGCTACGAGTTTTAGAAAACATAGCCCTGAATTTGTTGCAGGTGTTCCAACAATGTTTGCTGCTTTAATTAAACATAAAAAAATGATGGATTCCGACTTTTCTAAGTTAAAAGGAGTATATTCTGGTGCTGATACCTTACCTAATGAAATAAAACTTCAAGTTGAAGAGTTTATGCATAATCGAGGTGCTAAAGTAAATATTCGGGAAGGATATGGATTAACTGAAACTGTAACTGCCAGTTGCCTTACTCCACAATCAGAGTATCGTTTTGGAAGTATTGGAATTCCTTTCCCAGATACATTATATAAAATTTGTAAAATTGGAACTCAAGATACTGCAAATATAGATGAAGACGGTGAAATATGTATTTATGGTCCAAGTGTAATGTTAGAATACTACAAAGAAGAAAAAGAAACAGCAGATGTCTTAAAAAAACATAAAGATGGTAAAATTTGGGTGCATACTGGTGATTTAGGAAGTATGGATAAAGATGGTTTTATTTATTTTAAACAAAGAATTAAACGTATTATTAAGCATTCTGGTTATTCTATTTTCCCAAGTCAAATTGAAGATGTTTTAATGAATCATCCAGCAGTTAATAATGTTTGTGTTGTTGGTGTTCCAGATGATTATCAAATGGAGAAAATTAGAGCTTATGTTGTTTTAGAAGAAGAATATGAGGAAGCTATTGAGCATAAGAATGAAATTTCCCTCAAAAATGATTTGTTAGAATGTTCTAAAAAATATTTAAGCACATGGAGCATGCCACAAGAAATTATATTTAGAAAAACTCTTCCACTTACAAAAGTAGGTAAAATAGATTATGTTTCTCTTGAAAAAGAAATTTTAGAAGAATTAAAACAATTATAATTCTATTATTCCTCTATTTTTTTCTATTATTTTTTATATTTTTTTATTTTTCAATCTCTTTTTTAATCTTTTTTTTTAAAATTATTATTTTTTAGATTTTTTTAATAATAATTTTAATAATTTTAATTTTAATAATTTTAATTTTAATAATTTTAATTTTAATAATATTGATTTTAATAATATTGATTTTAATAATATTGATTTTAATAATATTGATTTTAATAATATTGATTTTAATAATATTGATTT
>JAISIT010000183.1 GCA_031261915.1 Candidatus Methanoflexus mossambicus | reverse complement strand
GTAAATTCAAGAGCTGCTTTTCCTATTATATCTTTATATTTTTGAAGATCTTCTGGAATTTCAAGAATTACAATATCTCCAATTATATCAAATGAAGTTTTTAGATTTTCTATTTCTTCGTTTGTTAATTTTCCTTTTAGTGTTTCTGATAAACTTTTTGCGTGTTTTTCTATTTTTTCTAAATTTTTTTCTATTATTTCAAAAGATATTTCATTATTTTCAAGTTCTTTTAGTAAAACTTCATTATTTCTAATTTCTAACTTCAAAGGAAGATAACCATAGCTATTATCAGTTTGAATTTTGTAATTCATATCCATAAATCCTTTTTCCATTAAAATCTTTCGTATTTCATTTGTTTCTTTCAATGGAACTTTAATAGCTAACATTTTATACTTATCCTTAAATTCAATATTATCAACTTATCAAATGTACTTTTAATTTAAAAATATTCTAAACTTAGAATAATGAAAAATTAAGGGCATATAATCCGTGAAAAAGTTTAATTTTTCAGACACCATGTTCTATTAAGTTTTTTTTAATCTATTCATAGTTTAATATATTTTTTTATTTAATCATTTTAATTAGATAATTTATTTTATATTACATATTTAAATTATTCAATATAAAATATCTTCAAATTTTATCTCATTTTCTGTATGTTGATGATCTTCAGATTGATATGAGTTATATATGGCTTTATTTTTTGTAAATTTGTTATAAATAAATATTGACCAATTAGAACATTCTGGGCAGTGAATAAATTTAATTAATTCATTTTTTAACTCTAAAAACTCTTCAGTGTCATGTTTATATAAATAAAGGCGATTTAACTTTAATTTATAATCTGTGTTAAGTTCAATAGTTTCGAATACTCTATCGCGACCGTTTAAAAGTTTAGCATCATATTTAAATTCTTTATTTTCTCCCCAATCCATTTTTTTTATATATATCAACTGCAATCCATTGAATTGCTCAAAAATTGAATATATTTCATTTTCAAAAAAATCTAATTTATCAATAATAATTTCTTCTCTTAGATTTCCGTGTGCTTTTTTATTTCTTAATTCAACTATTTCATTTAATCTGTTGGTATTTTTTTTATTAGAAATATTTTTATAGAAATCTATTCCAAAAGGAAATTCTACTTCAGAATTTTCTTTATTTTGGGATTTGTATGAATGGTAAAATTTACCTAATGCTCTAAGTAATCCTAACCAATTTCCAAAAGAAACTTTTTCGAAATCTTTATTATTTTTAATTATATCTGATTTAGTAAATAATTCTCTAGGAATTGCAGATATAGATGTAATTGCATTAAAAGCAGTTATAAATTCAAATAATTTGAAAAAGTTATCAATTTTCTTATGAATATTATCTTCTCTATCCATCAAATCATAAGAAACAACTAATGGATAAATCATTTTTCCAAAATCATCTTTTTCTTTTGTTTCATTTTCATTTTCATTATTTTTAATTTTTAATTTTTCATTAATAATTTCTTTGATTTCTTGAGAATCAATTCCTCCTGATAAATTATCCATTGTAACAATCAAATTACCTTTTTCTTCTGAAATACCATTTTTAAGATACACTTCTTTTTTTTCTTCCCATCCTTGACGATAATCAGAGACTCCCATCATTCCACAGTGTTCCCAATATACTTCTGTTCCATTGGGGGTTATAATTGTAAAATCTGGCTTCCGATAATCTTTAGAATCATCTTTTAAATTTTTCAATTTCTTTTCATAAATGTATTTTATTCCAGCAGAATGAAGTAAATTTGCAATAATAACTTCTGATTTTGAAAGAACATTTTCTCCTGTAGAAGTAATATGAATATAATTTTCATCATGAATAATCCCATCTTCGTTATTTTTGAATTCATTATTATATATATTTGTTTTTCTAGAACCTAATTCTGAAAATTTTCTGTATTCTTTAAGTTTCCAAGGTTCTTTATTATATAGAATATAAATTTTCTCATATTGCCGAGTCAAAGCGGTGTAAATCAACTCTCTTGATACAAAAGAGCTAGGTCCATTTTCGGGCTCGTTTATTATAACAATAGTTGCTTTAAAACCAGATCCTTGAGATTTATGAACTGTAAGAGCATAAGCAAGCTCAAGATCAACATCATTTTCTCCACTTTTACTATCATATCCATAAGTGTAACCTTTCTGTGATGAAAACATAACATTATGGAATTTATTCGGTTTTTTTGGCGGTCTAAGGTTTACAACTATTCCAACTTCTCCATTAGCTATGTAATCTTCGCATGCTTCATTTTCAGGATATCCTTTGATATTTTTATTGTGAATATTAATGACTTTTTCACCAAATTGAATAGATTCTGGCCCTAATGGGTTTGCAGTAAATCTTTTCTTGTATTTGCCAAAATTATTTTTTTCTTTATAATATTTTTGTTGCACTTCATGATTAATTGAAATAGATCCATATTCATCGTCATTTTTGTAGGGAGTTAAAATTTGCCAATAATCAGCCATTTCCGCATCTTTAAAATTTACATGACCATTACTTGGATAACCCCCTATTGAAAAAATAAAACCTTTGACATCCTCAGTATTTACCATGCCTTTATTATTTTTACCATAAACACAATCTAAATTTGAAATTTCTGTTATTGTTTCAAATAAAAGATTATTTAATTCAGATGTTTCATTAAATTGTTTAAAAACAATATTCGTACTATCCTTATTTATTCTATCAAAGATAGTATCTACATCACATTCTTTAACTTGATCTTCTGTGAAATATTTGCTTAATTCTTCATCAAGTCTAATTTTTCCCTTTTGTCTATTAGGTGTATGGAGTTGTTTAGAATATAGAGGTTCCTTTTCTTCTAAATAATTTTCTTTTAAAAAATTATTCAATTCCAAGAAAGGTTTTCCTGAACCAATAGGTGGTAGTTGGTTAGGATCTCCTACAAAAATAATTCGTTTAACATTTTTGACTGCTTCAATCAATGCACCAAACATTTCTTCAGTAATCATGGAAGATTCATCAATTATAATGGTTCCAGGGGTTTCATCATCTGTATTTCCTGACAAATAATAGGACATTGTTTTGTAATTGCAATGATTTGTTTTTAGAAGATATTGGAATATTGTCTTAGCTTCAGGTCTTATTCCTTGATTTCTAAGTTTTTGTTCTAAAACTACTCTTGATTTACCAGTTGGAGTTAGTATTAATATACCTTCACTTTGAATAGTTCTATTTTTACAAAGTGCAACAAGAGTAGTTGTTTTTCCAGTTCCAGCCCCACCTGTAAGAACAAAAATTTTTGAATGTGCCATTTTTTTAATAGCATTAATTTTTTCATCACGTGCTCTTTTTTCATATTCTTCTTCAGATTGTTCTTCATTTTCTAAAACTTCATCAAGTAATTTTTCCCAATCAAAAGCATTATCAATATCATTAATTTTTTCTAAAACTCGTTCTTCAATAAATTCATGAACTAAATCACCAATTTTAACGTAGCGATTTAATTGATATACATTATTTTCTTGTTTTTCTTCCCCCGTATCGATTATTATTTTTTCTTTAGAAAATATTTCATCGAATTCATTTTCAAACATCTCTAAAGTCGTATCATCAATATCTATAGGCATATTTTCTACATCAGAACGAAATTCTCTAACTTCTCTAATCAATTCACTTACTAATTCCCAAGTATGTCCTTGCATTGACTTTAATTCTAGAATAGATGTGATAATGGCTCTAAGTCGACGGGAATCATCGGGGTCTTTAACTGGTCTAGGTATTGGAATCTTTGGAAAGGAAATATTAATTGAATCTTCTTGAAAAAGTGCAAGATCGATCTGCCCTATACCAAATTGATATTTTGGCTCTAAAAATCTTGTTTCCTCATAAAGAATGTATGGGTTTTGAATAATCTCATTACTCAAATCTTTTTTATAAATGTCTCTAAATGAAGCATAAGATAAATCTTTTTTTATTTCTTCTTTATCCAAAATTAATCTGGCTTGATTTAAACTCAAAGTAAAACGAGACATAATTTCGAATAAAATCCCATTTTTTTCACACTTTTTTTGAAATGCCTTAATTTTGTTTTCAGTAAATCTTTTATCATCAACAATTCCTTTTATATTGGTGGGTAAGAAATCAATCAAATTTTCTAATGCTTGAGGGAGTTTTTTCCATATTTCCTCATCAGAAAAATGTTTTTTAAGTTCTTTTGCAATATCAAAACCAAAGGGTATTTTTAAAGCAGATAAAACAGCCCCTAATCCTGGATAAGCGCCACGATCTTTCCAAACACCTTCAAGCTTTTCATTACACCATTGTATACATTCATCCCAATCAGCTCCGCTTCCCCATTTAATCCCAAAATTTTTGTAATTATTTAATACAGTAATTGTTTTATTGAGAATTTGAATTAAAGCATCATGAGATAAATGTTCAGTTTTATATGAAAACTCTTCAAAATATTCTTCTGGAGCTATTACTACTAATTTATTAATTAATTCTTCTTGATTTTCAGAGGGATGTTCATTTATATATTTTCTTATTTCTTTAAATGGAAATAAAAATCCATTTTCTCTATTTTCTCTAATACTGTGTCCCAATTGCCGTTCCCAAGGGTATGACTTCATAGCTTCTTTGGGAGTATTTTCTATATGTTCATAGGGGCTTTGTTCTCCGATTGAAAGAATAGTTCCAATACCTATTATAACCCTTCCAGAGCTCTCTACAAAAGGAACAGTTTTTGCATATGCAACAACCATTGATTTTTCACTTTCCACATTTTCATAGAAATATTTAAAAATATCTTTTTGATTATCTCCATTATTTATCCAAGTATTACTATAAGTAACTGCAACTTCCTTAGTTTTGTCATATTTGGTGAAGAAAATGTCATGAGGAATGTTCCCTCCCCAACTATCTTTTTTAAGAGTCCATTTGAAGGGCGTTCCTATAAATGTGTATGGAGAAATTTCAATTTCTTTTTTCTTCAAATGACCAAAGTATTTCTCTTTTTGGGCATGAAATTTATCATTTTTATATGGGATACTATATGGATGTTCAATTGTCGAACATATGGGGTGGTTTGACATAAATGCCCCAGATTCCATAATACATGGGGGGATAAAATCAGACTTGCAGGTTATTGTTTCTCCAGCATTTTCTATTTCTTTATCATCGTCCTTGTTTAAAGCAATATTTCTTAAAGATCTACAAGCATGATTTTTCTCAGGATTTTTACAAAATGTTCCTTTCCAATCATTATCATGCCAGGGCACTCTTATAGATAAATGTTGAACCATTATATTCCTCTTAATATTATTTTGATAAAAATTAAGTATTAATAATCTTCCATAAATTATGTCATTTGAATCTAATTTATTATATGGTGTTGAATTTTTGAGATTTTTTTAAGAATGGTGTGTTCTTTTTTCATCTTTTTTTTAGTCATAATTTATTATTTATGAAAAGTATATTTTAAAAATACTTTATATTTATTTTAAAGTGGTTTTCATCAAAAAACTTAAATATTAGTATTTTCAGATATAGTTTTCGGTGAAAACAATGAAATATACATTTAATTATGATGAAAAACCCTAAATATAGGTTGTTGGACTTAATATTTATAACTATTGATTCTTTCGAAAGTAGGCAAGAATTAGCTAGAAATGAAATTAAACCTATTAATTTATCGATTAAAGTAATAAAAATCAAATTTATCAGTATGTTTTTTTAATATTGATAGTAAATATCTGGTTAATGAGATAAATAATAGTTTTGAGCTTAGAAAACAATGAGGCTTTAAATCAAAATTAAATTATAATGAAATTTCTAAAGCTTTATCACACTTTAATACGGATAAATCTCTTAATAATAATTATAATTTGTTATTTTAATAATAATTTTTTAATAATTTCGTTTTCATTAAAGGAGGCTTAATTTTGGAAGATAATGGAAAAGATATCAGAAAAAGAAACAAAAGGATATCAAAATAATATTAATATAATACTAATAACAATACTAATATTAATACCACTAATACTATACCATTTATATTAATAATAGTAATAATAATGTTCAAAAATCTTTTGTTATGGGTATAGGATTTTAATTTTAATAATAATGGTGTCTATTTGATTATTCAATTAAATAATTAAACAATTAACTAATTACTTAAAACAGATTAATATGAAATTAAATAAAAAACAACTAAGTCTTGTAAATAAGCAGATAAAAAAACTAACTAAGCAAGAAGGATTTTATAAGGATAAATTAGGAGATATTACTTCAATCAAAAATCAAGAAGATTTTGAAAAACTTCCTTTTACAGAGAAAAAAGATTTAAGGGAAGCTTATCCTCTTGGACTTCAAGCTGTAAGTGATGAAGAGATTGTTAGAATTCATTCTTCTTCTGGAACAACTGGAACTCCTGTTATAATTCCTTATAC
>JAISIT010000179.1 GCA_031261915.1 Candidatus Methanoflexus mossambicus | reverse complement strand
AAATAAATACAAAAATAAATCAAAAAATAAATAAAAAAATAAATAAAAAAATAAATAAAAAAATAAAAAAAATGGATAATATTCCTTAAAAAAAAGTTTATAAATGATTTATTATTTTTAAATTTAATAAAAAATCCATTACATATTTTAAAAATTATAAATACAATCAATTAAAATTAAATTATGAAATTATCCATATACATTTCTTCAATTTCATCATATTTAATTATCTCTTCTCTCATTCTGGGTGTGGAATATAAAATCATTTCATCTTCTTTCATATCAATTTTTTGAATATTGTAATACTTAAATCCACGATTAATAAGAACATCAACTGTATATTCATAAGTTTTGATATAATCATCATTCTCTCGTCTAAAAAGATCTGATTTTTCTATAATCTCTCTTACTTCATTAATTTCCATTATAAAACCTCATTTTAATGTAATATACTTATAAATAATAAATAGATATAAATAAATAGATATAAATAAATAATAAAAATATTAACTAATAATCCATCTTCTACTTCTAATTTCATCAACTTCAACTGGATGCTTTTTCTCAAATTCATCAATTTTTTTCATTGCCAAATCTTCTTCATGTTTAGTTTCTGCAAGCATGAATTTTGAAGTTAAACTGTGATATTTTCTTTCTATTTCCATTATTTTTTCCATAATATCTAAACTTCCAATATTATTATGATATAAGCCATCTTCGACTTTGAATCTCATCAACCAAATCAGGATGCTTTTTACTAAAATCTTTAATTTCCTGTTTAATATATTCAATTTCTTCGTCACTTTTAGCTCTCATTAATTTTATAGCTAAACCATTATATTGATCTTCTTCTTCACTCATATCCCCAGACATTATTTCAACCATAATCTCATATATTATTAAAAATATTAAATATATTCAACTATATCATCATTAAGAAATTTTTCAGTGTTAATCCTTAATAATTCATTAATTGGATCATTTAATGTTCCCATTTCAATAAAAGGTTTAATTATTATCTCAATAAAGATTTTAAATGCTAATTTGTCAATATTAATTAAATATTCTGTGACTTCTTTTCTCCCTTCAGAATTTTCATCCCCAAACCTTACAGCAAATCTCATATCATTCTCTTCACCATATGCTATTGGTTCCCCATAGATTTTAAGACCCATTTTAATTCCCTACGAATTTATTAAATTGTTTAAATATTAATCATCATAAGGATTATTATAAAATTTTTGAGAACCATCAGGATTACGAAGATTCATGTATTGAGCATCTTTCCTTTTGCTTTCCATGTAAATTTCTCTAAATAGCTCAGGATTTTTTTTCTAAATTCTTCTTGTTCTTCATCTATTTTCAATATATCTCTCATTGTCATGCCTTCAGCATAAACTTCTGCATTTTTTTTAAGATATTCTTCATAAGTTTTAATCATATAAAATTCACATCCAAAACTAAGTTATTATTTATATAAACCATCCTCGACTTTAAATTTCATTGAGTTCAACTAATCAATTCCAGAGTATTAAACTGTTTAACTTTTAACATCATGAGAATTATTATATACTGCTTGGGAACCATCAGGATAAAAAAAGGTTTATATATTGTGCATCTTTTTTTTTGTTTTCTATATACATTCTTCTGAATAATTCAGAGTTTTTTTCCTGAATTCCTTTTGTTCCTCATCTATTTTTAGTTTTTCCCTCATTGTGGTTCCTTCAGCATAGAATTCTTCATCTTTTTTAAGATATTCTTTATAATTTTTAATCATTTAGATCCAATCCTCACGAAATTTTATATTATATATTATTTATAATTACTACATATATATTTTCCTATTTTTTATTCAATAATTTTTCAAAATTTTCATTCCTTAAAATAATATTAAATTGATTACTATCTTCACTATATTTAATCATTTCTCTTTGAGTTAAATATCCATATTCTTTATTATATGTTTCATCTAAGTTATTTACTTGTTCTATTGTCATATCATTTGGAATATTATTCAAAAAACCCACTCCTAATAGTTATTAAACATTCAACTTAAAATATTATCAGTATAAATTCAAATAAAATCAGGAGTTTTAAAAAATAAAAAATAAGTACTTAAAGAAGTTTTTAATTATAAACGACAATAATTGAGTTAAATCTCCAAATATTATGGCGAATAAAAAACCTAAAGATATTCCTGGAGCAAATGGAATAGCTATTTTAACATTTACATTTTCATCGATGAATTTTTTCTTAGACAATTCTTTTAAAATAATTATATCATTATTACTCACCCCAGCACTTCTTGTTTTTAAAATATATTCAAAATATTCGATTTCATCAACTTCATCATTCATTCCATTAGAACTATCAACATCTCTTTTTTTAAATAAAGAATCTAATGAAAAGAGATTTAATTTAGCAGTTTTTTCATAACGAGAAACATTATGATAGACATTAAGAGAACTATTGCGAGACCTATTATGAAAACTATTAGAAAAAATATTAGAAAAAATATTAGAAGAAAAGAATTTTTCAAAATTATAAACTTTATCAATATAATTCTTTTTTATATCATTTAAATCATATAAACTAAGATTATCTGATTTAGATAAGGTATTTTCAATTTCAATTTTCTCATTAACATCATTTAAAGTTATTTTTATAACATCTAATATCATTCCACTAATAATATCATTTATTTTATAATTTAAAACAGTTTTTGTTTTAATAAATAGCTTAAATTTCTTAAATAAAAATTTTATCAAAAATACTATGATATACATTACTAATGCAAATTTTAAAACATCAAATATTGCTAAAAATATTTTAAATAAACTATTAAGAACATTATTACTAAAAAATTCCAAAACAATATTATCTAAGCTATTAAAATTAAAAACAATAGTAATAATCAGTTTAAATATTAAAGAAAAAATAAAAAAATATATAAAATTATTAATTCTCTTAAAATTATTATTAAAAACATTATTAAAAACATTATTAAAAATATTATTAAAAATATTATTAAAAACATTATTAAAAACATTATTAAAAATATTAATCTTAAATTTAAAATTACTTAAATTAAAATTATTCAAATTAAAATTATTTGAATTAAAATTATTTGAATTAAAATTAGTTTTATTCCAAGATTTAAAATTAGTTTTAATACTTTTTTTAATATTATTACTATCATTTTTATTTTTAAAATTATTTTTAAAATTATTTAAAATAAATAAATATATAAAAACAAATGGCAAATAAACTAAAAAACTATTTAAAAATACTGAAACTATGAAAGGATAAAAATTAACTATTGGAATATTAATAATAGAAGAAATATTAAATATATTACTAATATCAATAAAATAAGGTTGAATTGGAAGTAAAAACCCTATTCCAGTTATTAATTTTAAATCTCCACCTCCCCATAAACCTAAATTCCAAAATATATATGAAATAATAAAGATCAATACTCCTGAAAATAGAGACATGAAGATATAAAATAAATTATTAAAGATTATGGTTAAAAATAAATTATAAGCTATTCCAGAAAATATTAAAAGAAAATTTAATTTATTTGGAATAATTCTATATTTTATATCACTATAACTTGCTAAAATTGTTGAAAAAATAATAGCTATTGTTGGTATCACATATAAATTCATTTAAATCACCAGATCATTTAAAGCAAAATATTTAAACTAATATATAAATAATATATAACTAATAAAAACAAATTTTTTAGAAAAAATGTTATCCTAAAAATTTTATCAAAAAATGTATAATAAATAAAAATACTTTTATTTTGCTTTAATCTTCATTAAACTTCATTATATATAAGTGTTTATTAAAAGACATTGTAAAAATGTAGTCAAATGAAAATAATTACTAAATGAGTAAAAAAAATAGCACCAATGACAAAAATACTAAGTAATTAAAAAAATAGTAAGTAATTAAAATAAATAGTGCTAATTAAAAAAAGATCTGAGATTATAAATTAACAAGACAAAAATAAGAAATTAATAATAAATCAATAATAAAAAATATAAAAAAAGTATTACATTATAAAAAATTAATTTAAATTACAAATAGGAAAAAGTAATAAAAATAGCTAAAAATAACTAAAAATAACTAAAAATAAATAAACATAAATAAAAAACTAAAAAAATAAATAAAATTAATTCTTATTTTTAGCATAATCATAAACAGCTTTAACAAAGGATGTGAATAATGGATGAGGTCTATCTGGACGAGATTTAAATTCTGGATGGAATTGACAACCTAAAAACCATGGATGATCATCAAATTCAACGATTTCAACTAAAAATTCATCAGGAGAAGTTCCAGAAAGTTTAAGTCCATGACTGGTAAGTTTTTCCTTAAACTCATTATTAAACTCATATCTATGCCTATGTCGCTCATCAATACTATTTTCACCATAAGCTTCTTTAGCTATTGAATCATCCATAAGTTGACATTCATAAGCACCTAAACGCATAGTTCCACCCATATTCTTGATTTTCTTTTGCTCTTCCATCATATCTATAACTGGATACTTAGGATTATCTGCAAATTCACTACTGTTTGCATTATCTAAGCCATTACGCCTTGCAAACTGAATAACCATCATGTGCATACCAAGACATATTCCAAAAATAGGAACATTGTTTTTAATAGCATATTCAACTGCTTCAAGCTTGCCTTCAATCCCTCTTTCACCAAAACCACCAGGAATAAGAATACCATCAAGATTAGAGAGTTTTTCTTCATCTAAATTATCAACATCAGAGTTAATAAATTCAATATCAATTTTAATGCCATTAGCAGCAGCACCATGAATAAGTGCCTCTTTAATACTAATATAAGAATCTTCAAGTTCAATATATTTACCAATAATACCAACAGTTGCCTCAGATTTATCTCCTTTAATAGCATCTACGGTTTTCTTCCATTGCTCAAGATTAGTTGTTTTTACATCTAAATTAAGGTTTAATCGTTTATTAACATAATTTCCAACATTTTCTTTCTCCATAATAAGAGGAACTTCATAAATTGTAGTTGCATTAGGCGTATTAATCACAGCATTTGATGGAACATCACAAAAATGAGCTATTTTCTCTTTTAAAGAATCAGTAATAGGTTTTTCACTTCTACAGACAATCATATCTGGAGCTATTCCTGTGCTTCTAAGTTCCTTAGTAGAATGTTGTGTTGGTTTTGTTTTAAATTCCCCAGCAGCATGTAAGTAAGGGACAAAAGTCACATGGACAAACATTACATTATCATGCCCCTCTTCATTGCGAAGTTGTCTTAATGCTTCTAAAAATGGTTGACTCTCAATATCTCCAACTGTTCCTCCAAGCTCAACAAGAACAACATCATATTCTTCACTTTCAGGAATTTTACGAATCATTTCTTTAATTTCATTGGTTATATGGGGAATAATCTGAACACAAGCCCCTAAAAACTCGCCTTTACGTTCTTTATCAATAACTGACTGATAAACCTTACCCGTAGTTATATTACTCATTCCAGGAAGTTCAACATCTAAAAACCTTTCATAATGCCCTAAATCTAAATCAGTTTCCATACCATCATAAGTTACAAAAACTTCTCCATGTTGATATGGGTTTAATGTTCCAGAATCCCAATTTAAATAAGGGTCAATTTTAATAGCTCCCACTTTTAAACCATACGAACGAAGAATCCTACCAATAGAAGCAGAAGTTATCCCTTTTCCAATTGAACTAACAACTCCTCCAGTAATAACAATATATTTTGTCATGAATACACCTAAAACACAAATAATACCGAAAAAATAAATAATAGAAAAAATAAAGAATAAAACATAAAAAATACACAATTAAAACATAAAACATAAAAAATACACAATTAAAACATGAAAAATAATGTCAAAAATAGATTATAATTTTTAAATAAACTAAAATAAAATTTTATATACTCTAAAAAATATTTAATTTAATCTATATTATATATATAATCTATCATATATATGATTTTTTATATTACTTTTATATAATTTTTTATATAACTTTTATAAACTTTTATATAATTTTTTATAGATTTTTTATAACAAAACTTTTAAAAATTATAAATTTTTTAAAAAAAATTAGTTATATTTTTGAAAAAATGAATAAAAAAGTTTAAAAGATAATATAAATATCAAATTAAAATTATAAAACTTAAAAAATATATAAAATCATTTAAAATATTAAAAAATAAGATTAATAGACGAAATAGAATAAATAAAGAAAATAAAGAAAATAAAGAAAATAAAGAAAATAAAGAAAATAAAGAAAATAAAGAAAATAAAGAAAATAAAGAAAATAAAGAAAATAAAGAAAAATAAACAAATCGGTTTTATTTCAAATTTTGTGAAGCTAAATCTTGAATCATGAAATAAACAGGATACAAATTATTTACAAATTTATATGTGCCTGCCTTTTTAGAACTAACTAATTCTATAATTCCTAATTCTTTTGCTCTTCTTAAAAAATCGTTGAAAACCTTAGTTTCTTCAGAATTCAGAATTTCTTCTAAATCTTTCTTTGTAAAACCTTTATCATCAGGGAAAACAGTATGATTTCCAATTTTTTTAAAAATAGATTTATATTTAGAACTACGAATATTTGAATTTACAACAGGTTTTAGGTATTTATCCCCAATTTGATTTCCAGCTTTTAAAATTCCTTGTAAAGCATCATCAATATCAATTTTATTATCTGTATCTGCCCAAAATACTGCGTCTCCAATTTCATGCATCATTGTAGGTAATCCAGAACAATACTTTACCATTAAATCCATAGCTTCATCAGATATTAACATATCTTCTTTTTCAAACATAGAACTATAAAATTCTTTAATTTCCACATCATCAAGAATTTCTAAATTGGTATAATGAAAAATTCTACTAAAAGATTCATTATGATTAAATAATACTTCTTTCTTTTCAGGTAATCCAGACAAAATAATAAAAATCGGGGCTTTTTTAGAATATTGTGTAGCTAATGTATCAGCAAAACTTTTATACCAATTTGCAAAATCAGATTTTTCAGTTAAGCCATTAATATCATCAATAACTATAAATAATCCATTTTTCCCATTTTTTTCATTATACCCTGCATTATTTAATATATTTATAAGAATATCTGAAAAATTTCTCTTTAAAGTAGATATTTCTTCTTGTGTTGGATTAAATTCTAATTTTAAACCACCAAAATCAACATTTGTTATCCTATCACCAAAAAGACCAATAATTTTATCTTTCCAACTTTCTTCTGTTTCAGATGCAATTTTTGAAATTATATCCTTAACTAAATCATCTAAATTAGTTTTACTATCTAAATATAAATGAACTGAAATCATATTACATTTAATTTTAGCTATTTCACCGATATAACGAGCAAATGAACTTTTTCCCATTCCCCTTTTTCCAGTTAAAAATAAATGTTGAGGATTACCATTAACCACTTGTTTTAAATATCGTGTAACTTCAGTAATATTTTCAATCCGTCCTTTGAATTTATTAGGATCAACAGGTCGTCCAGGTTGAAATGGACTTTCTTTAATTTCTAAATTCATATAAATCACCAGCCATATACTAAAATTTTAAAATTTATTATGTTATAAGTTTAATTAAGGTTTAATTATTTAAAAATTTAATTAATATTTAATATCTTCAATTTTTTCTAAGAATTTTTTTCAAAAAGTTTTTTATTAAGAATTGTTTCAAATTATTCATAATAAAATCATTGTTTTTCACTCCATTTATCCCTTAATTCATTAATCAATGTTCCATCATCTAAATAAAAATAATTCCAACCGTTATTATTCTGCTTACCTAATTTTTTTGCTGATGATTTATGTATGGATAATTCATCTTCCCCATCAAAAACATAACCTTTTTCAGTTATTGTTCCAATATATTCCTTTTTTTTATTAAAAACTTTATCTCCAACATTTAAAAAATTATCTTCAATTAATTTCTTCATTTCAACCTTTGGAGGTTTTATTTCCAATTCCCCAGTTACAAATTCATTTATTTCCAAAGTTTCATTTTCTATTCTTATTTTTGCAAAATCAATATATTTTTCTTCTCTTTCAATTCCAATAAAGTTTCTACCATATCGTTTTGCAATAGCTCCTGTTGTTCCTGTTCCAAAAAATGGATCTAAAACAACATCATTTATTTTTGAAGATGACAAAATAACTTTTTCTAACAATTTTTCAGGTTTCTGAGTTGAATGTATTTTTTTTCCATTTTCATCTTTTAATCTTTCATTTCCAATACAAATTCCTATATCCCAAACTGATTTATCTTGTTTATTGTTATTCAATTTCTTCATAGTTTTATAATTAAATGTAAATCTTGATTTTTTTGATTTTGAACACCAAATCATTGTTTCATGGGAATTTTGAAACCTTGAACCAGAAAAATTAGGAACGGCATTAGGTTTAGACCAAATTACATCATTTAATATCCAAAATTCTAAATTTTGCATAATATAACCTAATCTATAAATATTTTGAAAAGATCCAATAACCCAAATTGTCCCATCATCGGTTAAAATACGTTTACATTCTTTTAACCATGATTCGCAAAAGTTATCATACTCCTCATAATTCTCAAATTTATCCCATTTATCTTCAACACCAGAAAAATTACTTCCATCAGTCCGTTTTAAAACCCCATCAGTCTGCATAAAATATGGAGGATCAGCAAAAATTAAATTAATAGATTTATCTGGAATTTTTTTCAATTCTTCAATAGAATCTCCTTTTAAAATCTGATTTATTGGTAAATTTTGAGGATTTTCAAAATTTTCTATTTGAGAAATTACTTTTTGATAATTTTCTTTCTGATAATTTTCTCTCTGATAATTTTCTTTCTGATAATTTTCTTTCTGAAAAACTTTATCCCCCATTGGATTATTGACTAATTTTGTCTGAGTAGTATACCCCATATTGTTTATAGATTTACTTTTTTCCATTTTATCACAAAACATTATAAATTATAGTTATTAACAATTAGATTATTATTAATAATTAAGATATATTCATTAAAAATTAAAGTATTATTGTTAATACTTAAAATATATTTAGTAATAAGTAAAATACATTTATTTTTAAATAAATAGTATATTAATCAATTATTTTATAATTATATCTTTTTTTTAAAATTTAAAGTTTTTGGATATATCTAATATAAATTATTATTTCAAGTATTTATCATTGTAAAGATAAAAAAACTGTTTAGCAGTTCTACCACTATTGGAAGCTCTTAAACTTGCAAAATTTTTAGCATCAAGATGTAATTTACTCCTCATATCATCATCAAGACCAGGAAAATAACTATCCACAATAGCCAAATAATCATTTAAATTTCCTTGATAAAAGCTTATCCAAAGACCAAACCTATCAGAAAGAGATATTTTCTCTTCAACACTATCGCAGTAATGTATTTCATTATTTTCTAAAATATTCCCAGCATTATCTGAAAAATGTTCAGGAACAAGATGCCGTCTATTAGAAGTAGCATAAAATAAAACATTTTTAGGTGGAAGTTCAATAGAACCGTCCATAATAACTTTTATAGACCTATAACTTGAATCCTCTAAATCAAAGGACAATTCATCACAGAATATTATAAATTTATAAGGCAAATCCCTTAAATCATCAACAATATCAATTAAATCTTTTAAATCTTCTTTAAAAAACTCAATTAAACGAAGCCCACTTTTAAAAAAATGATTTAAAGTAGCTTTAACAAGAGATGACTTACCAGTCCCTCGTGCACCCCATAGAAGAACATGACTTGATGTTTTTCCATCTAAAAACCTTTGTGTATTTTCTAAAATTAGTTTCTTTTGATGGTCGATATTCAACAAGTCATCAAGAACTATAGGATCTAAATTTTGAACAGCTTTCAATTCTCCTTTATTAGCCCGATAAATAGCTGCAGGAGTTTTTTTCCAATCTATCATAATATTATTAACAATAAAAATAATAATAAAAATAATAATAAAAATAATAATAAAAATAATAATAAAAATAATAATAAAAATAATAATAAAAATAATAATAAAAATAATAATAAAAATA
>JAISIT010000264.1 GCA_031261915.1 Candidatus Methanoflexus mossambicus | reverse complement strand
AAGAAAATATAAAATATTATATTAAAACAAAATAATTAATTAAAAAATCTATCAAAATCAATATTTAAATCATCTAAATAATCATTGTTCTTATTTTTAGATTTTTTATTGTTTTTAGATTCAAAATAATCAATATCATTTTTTTGAGTATTATTTTCATAATTTTCATTTGAATAATCAATAACTCGATAATCAGAATCATTGTAATTGTTAATATCATTAGAATTATTAGAACTACTATAATTACTAACATTATTGGAATTATTAGAATAATTAGAATTATTATCCTTATTAGACGTATTATAATAATCATTAGAATTATTCAAATCATTATCTTTCTTGAAACTCCATTCATCATCAACATTATTCTCATAATTGATCTCAGGAATATTTTTATTACTATATTTATTATTATGATCATAATTATTATAATTACTATAATTATCAAAATTATTATTATTATTATTATTATTATTATTATTATTATTATTATTAGTATTATTAGTATTATTAGTATTATTAACAAAATCATCGTTAGATTCAAGAAAAATAAGAGCAGTTCTTACAATTTTCAACCATTCAATAGCTTCTGCCTTAGATCTTGCAACAATTTGTCCTTGACCAATAACAATATTATCTGGTTTAAATTTATTAGTAGCTATTATAATATTCTTTTCATCAATGACATCTTCATCAAATAGCTCTAACCATAAATTTTTAAGTGAAAACAATATCAAAAGGTTATTTTCATCAAAATCAATAAATCTATTCTTAAAATTAGCAAAATCATTTTTATTTTTTTTAAGAAGTTTTTTCAAGTATTGATTTTCATTATTTAACTCTAATTTCTCATTGTTTATTATTTCCAATTCATTTTTAATAACTTCAGCTTCACGATTTAATTGATCATTTTCAAATAAAATTTCATCGTAAGAGTTTTTAATATTATATATTTCTTTTTTATAATTATTATTTAAAACCAAATTAGAAATAGAAGAAAGTCCTGCATTAATAATTGATCTAATTAATTCTTCATTTATTATTTTGGAATTTAAAGCAGTAATATTCTTAGGAAATTTTAAAACTCCAACATAAGAAACATATTTTTTAAGAGCATTTTTAAAATATTGAATTTTATCATTATTAAAATCAATATTATTATTATTATTATTATTATTATTATTATTATTACTATTATTACTATTATTACTATTATCATTAGAATTAAAATTAGAATTACCAATATTATTTTTAATATTAAAATTATTATCCATATCTTTATGAGTATTAGTATTATTAATAGTATTTAATTTAGAAACAGAATTTAAAGAATTATTATTGAAATCATCTAAAATTAAAACAATATCTGCACCTTTAGATGCATTAATTGCTATTTCATTATTATCTATTGGAATAATCGAAGAAATTACAATAGAATAATCTTCTTTTAATTCTAAAGCATTTAATGATTTATATAAAAACTCAGCTTTATTTGGATTTCCAGCTATTATTCTTAAATCAATTAACTTATTATTTTCGTTAATATTTTCAATACTCTCCTCATTATCATTATTCAAAATATCATCATTAATATCATCATTAATATGATTATTAATATGATTATTGATAGTAGCAATATCATTATTATTAATAACATTATCATTAATAATATTAATATTATCATCATCATTAAAAAAATCAATATTATTAAAATTATTATGAGTATTATCCATAAAAACACCAAAAACCAAAAAAAGAATAATTATTTAAAAAAAGAAGTTTAATAAGACCAATATAAAATACAATATGAAAGAATAATATAAAAATTAATAAAATAAGATGAAATAGAATGTTTAATTAAAAATAAGATAATTAAAAATAAGATAATAATTAAAACTAATATTATAATTAATAATTTAATAATACTAAATTAAAAAAAAATAATAATCTAATAATACTAAATTAAAAAAAAAGCAAATAGAAAAAATTAAGAGTTAAAAAATTATTTTAACCTTAATCCAGATATTTTTTTGTTTTGCCAATTGTATCTTCGAATTCTTTTAGATTTTCCAAATCCACAAGAAGCACAAACTTTTTTTCTTACATGGTAAGTATTTCTACCACATCGTCTACATCTAATATGGGTCTTTTTATTCTTTTTACCCATTGAAGGTGTCCCTTTCATTTTAAAATCCTCCTTTTATCAATTAATACTTAAATTAATAATATTTAAATAAACTATTTAATCAAATATATTAAAACATACAATAATATATCAATATATACACTTAAGGTGAAATATAAACAATATTATCTCCACGAATAAGAACAGTACCTAATTTACGAATCATTTCACCATTTTGTAATTCTTCAGCTTCATTTAAAACAAGATTTAAATGTAAATCAAAACTTTGTAATAATCCACGAAATTCTTTATCGCCTTTAAGTTTTATTAAAACTGGACTATTTATTGCTTTACCTAATGCATCTAATGGTCTTTGAACATTTCCTTGATTCACAAAATCACCTTTAAATTTTTTTTATGATATAAATTTAGTTTATTTAAACATCATATTAATATAAAAAAAAAACATAACTAAAATAATTAAAAACAAATATTAATTAAAAATAAATAAAATTAAATAAAATTAAATAAAAATTATTAATTAAAAATAATTAAAAATAAATAAAAATAAAAAATAATAATAAAAAGTAATATAATTATATTTTTATAATCTAGTATATAAATATAACCTTAAAAGAAAGAGCATATTTAATTAAAATACTTAAATAATCAAAAAATAGAATAATTTTTATTAAATACTTTTTATTAAATAATTTTCATTAAATATTTTATAAAGAAAATTTAAGTTTATATATTATAAACCCTTTGTTAATTTAAATTTATTCATCATATTAAGAAACAAAGTTTTATCTTATACACTTAATATATAATATTATATTAAAAGTTATATTTAAATATTTTGCTTATATTGTTAATCATAAAAACTTTGAACTTAAAAAAAAATTTAAATAATCCTTAAATCAAATAAATAATATGATTAATTAAAAAATAAAATTTAAAAAATAAAATTTAAAAACTAAAATTTAATTAAAAAATACTAAATTATATATGAATTATGAAAATTAAATTAACTTAAAATAATATTATAAATCATTAATAGCTATTGGGATAGAATGAAAATAAAAAAAAGATATTTTCTTAAAAAAAAGAAAGTAAAAGAATTAAAAAAAGAATTAGGTGATTTTTCAGCTGCTATTTTAGATTCTGCAAAAATTGAAATGTTAGAAACTGATTTAATGGATTTTGTTCTTGTAAACAATGAACCATCAATAATAATTATTGATTCTAAACCTTATCCTACTCTTAAATCTGTTATATCAAATCATTTTGAATTAAAAAAAGTTGTTGTAGATATGGGTGCTGTTAAATTTGTAACAAATGGGGCTGACATAATGAGTCCAGGTATAGTTGAAACTGATGAAGTTAAACCTGGAGATGTGGTAGTAATAACTGATGAAAATCATAACCAACCATTAGCTATTGGAATTAGTTTAATTGATGGTGAATCTATGGTTAAAAACAATACTGGAAAAGCTATTAAAACAATACATTATATTAGTGATGATATTTGGAATTTTAAATTTTAAAGAATTATTGGAATTATCTTAAATTTCTATTTCGTTAAATAAAAAAAAATAAAAATAAATAGTAATATAAACATTGAAAATTGATTTAAAATTAATTTTTTTATATATATGAT
>JAISIT010000121.1 GCA_031261915.1 Candidatus Methanoflexus mossambicus | reverse complement strand
GGAAATCCTAATAATATTTTTGGTATTGTTTCTTTTAATATAAAAGGAGCTAATCCTTATGATGTAAGTAAAATATTAGATGAAAATTATAATATAGCTGTTAGAAGTGGTGTTCATTGTGCAATTCCTGCATTAAATTCTATTAATGCTACTGAAGGTACAATAAGAACTTCTTTTCATTATTATAATACTTTAGACGATGTTGAAAAATTAGTTAGTGCTATTAAAGAAATAGCTGATTTTTATAGTTAAAATAAAAATTAATAGCTATTTTGGATTTGAAGTTTTATATTTTTTTAATATATTATACATTTTTAAAGATAATTATGTAATTTTGGATGCGGACAAGATGCGGACATTTTTTGAAGATGCGGACAAAAATTGATTTTATGATTATTTATTTTCATCATCTTGATGTTTACCAAAAAACCCAATTTTTTTATTTTGTGGATAATATTTAGATATATACCCTTCTTCAGATAATTTATTTAAGTCTCTCCTCGCTGTTCGTATTGACACATTAAAACGTTCTGAATAAGTTTTTGTTGAAAAAAATTCATTATTATTTATAATTAGAGTTAATGCATTAATTTGTCTTTCATTTAAACCTAACTCTTTTAAGTTTGTGCCTTCATTTTTGATTTCAAAGATTTCAGCTGAATTAGGGTCATGGCCTCTAAATATAATTTTAAATAAATGTTCATCTTCTATGAATTCAGGTTTTTCTAATCCATTTTTCTCCATTATAGAGTTCATTTTGGATATTCCAGTTCCATATTGTTCCATTAATTTTACTCTTCTAAATAGTTCACAAATTTTCTCATTTCTATGAGAATAATAGTTTTTCACGTTTTGGATTGACTTTAAGGTTACTGGAGGTATTAAATTGCCAGGACTTGTTATTTCAATTCTATCTTTAAATATAAAAACTGATATTGAAGAGTGTTTTATTTCATAGTTTCTATGAGCTATTGCATTTATTATTCCTTCTCTAATAGCTTCCATTGGGTATTGTGTTATATCAATTCTATTAAATCCTTCAATTCTCTGATAAGTATTTGTTTGTTTTTTAACAAATTTCTCAACTTCAGCTATAAGTTTTAATATGGGATACTTCATGTCTTCATTATCTATTATATTAACCTTATCAGTTCCTTGAAATCTTGCTACCTTAATTTCATGCTGAGATATAAATTCTGAGGGATTATCAGCGAAAAAAAGTATTCCTGCATTCATTATCTTTGTTTGATTATTATATTCTCCAAGAACTTTAGTATTATTCTCTAAAAAGTTCCGAATATCTTCTTTTTTAATTATTTCATGGGATGTTCTTTTAAGAAAATTATTAATTTCTTTTAAACTAATATCTTCTATATTGGAGTCCATATTCAGTTTTTCATCAAATTCTATATCATTTTGTTTTTTAATGTTTAATAAGAAATTAGACAAACTATTCTTTATTTCTTTTAATAGTGTGTCAAGATTATTGAATTTTTTATATGTTACTTTATGAGCCTTGTTAATGAATTTTTTAGTGTTATCATCCGGGTTTATGTTATCTAAAATGAACATATAAGTATTTGCAGAGTTATTTGTTTCTCTAAATGTGTCAAATTCTTTTTCAGAAGCAGAAATGCCATCTTTATGTATATTTCCATAGACGTTTCCAATTAATCCAATAAAAATATCACTATTTTTCACTTCTCCTAAGTATATTTGATTAGGTGAAAACCCATCAGCTGGAGCGTCCTCAAAGATGAATACTTTAAATATATCAGGACCTAATTCACTTTCTATGAATTTTTTAATAGCTATTCTCTCATTTTCGAATTCTTTCTGATTTCCACTCACAAATACTTTATACTTACTCATTTTTCCTCCAAGATAAAAACCATTGGTATTACATCTTTATTAATTAATTTATTTATATTTTTCTTGAAATTATATGTATACTATTAAATTTTTATAAAAAAAGTAAATAGATAGTTTTCAATTCATTTAAAAAAGAAACTAATCTGATTTGAGGGAATTTAAACTCTAGAACTAAGATTATAAGTTTTTAAATCTTTCAGGTGAACTACAATCCATTTTATTCCAATTCAATATATATTGCTGATTTTAAATAAAAAAATAATTTATGATTAGTTTATTAATTCATCCCAAACTTCTTCTATTTCTTTTTTTGTTACTTATGATAAATCTTTGTGGTTTCACAAAGTCTTCAAATAATTTTATATATTTATCTTTGTATTGCTCATATTCTTTATTTTCAATTTGATTAAAGATTAATAAAAATACATTGAAAAATAGATATATAATACTGAAATTAAGAAAAATTATTAATCTTAATCAATTACATAGAGGATATAGAAGTAAATAAAATGTTATTGCAGACATAATTTAAATTTATAAAAATAAAAATTAATAGCTATTTTCAGCTGTTTTCTATATTCTTCTATATTTTTTCTATTTCTTTTATTTCTTCTTTAATAGCTTTAGCCATTTCCATAGTAGAGCTATTTCCACCCATATCTCCTGTTAAAGTTTTTGCTTCTTTTAAGACTTTTAAAATAGCTGTATCTAATAATTTTGCTTTTTCTTGCTCACCAAGATATTCAAGCATCATAACAGCGGATAATATCATAGCTGTGGGATTAGCTATTCCTTGACCTGCAATATCTGGGGCAGAGCCATGGACTGGTTCAAATAATGCACCATTTTCTCCGATATTTGCTGATGGTATAAGACCAAGCCCACCTACAAGTCCAGCTCCTTCATCAGAGAGGATATCTCCGAAAAGATTAGTGGTTACAATAACTTCAAAACTTTGTGGTCGTGTTAGGAGATACATAGCTGTTGCATCAACATAAAAGTCTTCTGCTTCAATTCCATAATCTTCATATTTTTTAGCTATTTCATAGAAGGTTTTTTTGAATAATCCGTCTGTTTTTTTGAGTACATTAGCTTTATGAACTCCTGTAACTTTTTTTCGATTGTTATCTTTTGCATATTGGAAGGCATAGTTACAAATACGCTCACTTGCTTCTTTTGTGATAATTCGTTTAGCTATTGCTTTATTTCCATTGTCTAATAGCTCTTCTTCACCTACATATATTCCTTCTGTGTTTTCACGAACTATCATAAAGTCAAGGTTGTCAAATAGAGCATTGGCTCCGGGCAATGATTTTACAGGTCTAAGATTTGCAAATAAGTTCATTCCTTGTCGAAGACGCACGATTACATCTGCAGCTGTTTCACCTGCTGCTCCAAATAAACAAGCATCAGCTCTTTTAACAAGATCGATTGTTTCTTTAGGAAGAGCTTCACCAGTTTTCTCTTTGCATTCATCTCCAGCTTCTCC
>JAISIT010000018.1 GCA_031261915.1 Candidatus Methanoflexus mossambicus | reverse complement strand
TTTGTTAAATATGATGGAAAATTGTCTTTTTTTGATTGTATGTATATTTATCTCATGCAAAAGAAAGGAATTAATGAAATAGCTTCATTTGACAAGCATTTTGACAATAAAGATGGTGTAATCAGGATTCATTAAGTAATTAGTAAAAATTAATATTTTTAATTTTTTATATTTTATTGTCTTATAGTAAAAGATTTTTTAAGTTTTTATATTTTGTTGTCGTATAGTAAAATATTTTTTATTATATTTATTTTATATAATGTAATTTAAAGGTTGAATGGTTGAATGGTTAATAACAAAGATAATGAAAATAGGATTATAGGGCGCTGTGTTGGGGAGAATAAATTAGGGAATTTTGAGTTTATTTCCAAACAAATGCCTAAATTAGGAGAATATATAACTCTTAATTATGATAATCGGACTGTTTTAGGGGTTATTGATTCTATGGTTCGTGGTAGTGTTTCTTTAAATGCTGATATTTATGATCCTAAAACTGTTGAGAAAATACGGGAAATTGAGGGGGATGATTTCTATATTAAAGCTACTGTTCGAATACTTGGGGATATTAATGATAAATTAAAGATTCCACGAACTCCACCTATTCCTGGGACTCCTGTTTTTGCTGCAAGTGAGGATATACTTAAAAAGATATTTGCAAGTGAAAAGTCTCTTAAAATTGGTAATTTACTTTCAATGGAGAATGTGGAGGTTAATATTGATATAAATAAGATGGTTTCTCGCCATTTAGCTATTTTGGCTATGACTGGAGCAGGTAAATCAAACACTGTTTCTGTAATTATTGATGGAATTTTAAAAAACAATGGAGCTATTTTAGTTTTTGATATGCATGGAGAGTATATTCACACTGAATTTTTAAATGGGGAAGTAAATCTTATTAAACCAGTTATCAATCCATTATACATGTCTTACTATGAAATTAAAGCATTGGCAAATATTCCGTCATCTGCTTATATTCAAGAGAGATTTTTTAGAGAAAGTTATAATGAAGCAATAAAATTAACTAAAGAAGGGAAAATTAATTCAAGAGACTTTTTAGATGCTATTTCAGCTATTTTAAATCAATGGTATAATGCAGATGATGATAGTAATCCTAATGAGAAGTTTAGAGGTCAAAATCTTAAAACGGCTGAGAAGACAAAGATAATCGATGTTTTAAATAAGGTTGAAGATTTAAAATCTAAATATTCATCACTTTTAGATACAAATGCAGGCAATATTATAAGTAAAATTGAATTAGCCAAAGCAAATGTTGTTGATTTGTCTGTTGCTGATGAACGGTCTGCTGATGTTATTGTTAGTCATGTTTTAAGAAATACTCTCCAAAATAGAAAGGATTTCATACATAAAAAGCCAGAAGGTTTCTATAATAAACATTTAAAGTTCCCATTATTTACAATAATTGAAGAAGCACATATTCTTGCTCCAAATAGTAGAAATACAAACTCTAAACTTTGGATTAGTAGAATAGCAAGAGAAGGTAGGAAATTTGGTCTTGGTTTATGTTTAGTTAGTCAAAGTCCTAAGAATTTAGATTCTGATGCCCTTTCTCAGGTAAATAACATGATTTTACTTCGTCTTGTTGAACCATCTGATCAACGACATGTCCAATCTGCAAGTGAGAATTTAAGTGAGGATTTCCTATCTCAACTGCCGTCTTTAAATGTTGGGGAAGCTATTGTTTTAGGTATGATGGTTAAAATTCCTACATTAGTTCAAATTGATGAATTTAAAGGAAGAACTGTTGGTGGAGATTTAGATATTTTAAATGAATGGAATAAACATTATGATGATGAAAAAAAAGAGATTATTAGGCAAAAAAAAGAATATGATGACTTTTTAGGTGATTTTTAGTCATTTGTTTATTTTCATAATTTTCATTATTTTCATATTTAATATTTAGTTGCGATTAAGATGTATTATTGATTAAAAATTTTAGTGGTGATTCAATTTTTTAGTGGTGATTCAATTTTTTAGTAGGATTGAAAAAAAGTGTTCAAATTATAAAAAAACTAGCTAATTATAATTTTGTACTCATAATAACTATTACTTTATATACTATGAGATTTATACTAATTTTTGCATTGAATAATTAGAAAATAAATCATTTAAACTAATTTTTATTTTTTTATTTTTTTTAAGTTTTTATTTTTTAGTTTTTATTTTTTATTTTTTAGTTATTTACATGTGTATATAAAATAAACTATATATCAGGTGATATGATGTTTAAAGAAAATGAAAAATGTTTTGAAAATAGTTGTGATGAATTTCATAGATTAGAAAGTCATGATGAAAGTTTAGATACTAATAATAGCTATTCAAACCAAGAAGATATAGTAATTAATCCTTTAGATGATTCTATTATCCAGTATTGTTTTGGAATGGTTGGTTGTGAAATGCAGTTTTTAGGATTGGTTAATGCTATATTAAAAGATAAAGGATATTCTGAAATTGAATATATTGGTAATAATAATTCTAAAATACAAGAAATGGATAAAACTAATTCTAAAATTGGTATTTTGGAGGTAAAATCTCCTTTAGCTGAAAATATTAATCTTAATATGGATGTAGAGATAATTAAAAGTAATGGTCAGGAATTTAACATCATGTTTTATTTAGTGAATAATGAAACTGTAGAGACCATAAAACAATATGAACATTTTGAAAATATTGTAGATTTTGTTCATATTATAATTCGTAACAATGAGAATGAACTTGATATGGATGGCCATACTGTATCACGGTGGATGTTGAAAATTGATGGCAGTGATGATCAGCTTGTGTCTGATAAATTTAGGACACATATCATAAATTTACCAAAGCTATTTGCTACTGAAATAATAGATTTAGATAATGAATTACACCAATTTGCATTGTTTTTTAATGCAAAAACATCTAAGGAAGCTATAAAAATAATATGTGAGAAAAATGAGGCAATAAAAATGGCAGAAGAAAGAATGTTGTCATATTTAACTAATCTTGAAACCTTAAATGAATAGTATTGTGGATTAAAAAAATCAAAATACCTAAAAACAGTAAAATGATTAGAAAAACTGTAAAACTATAAATTAACTAATATACTTACATAGAATATGAAATAATGACTTAATAATTAACAAATTTTAATATTATTGGTTTTAATATTATTGGTTTTAATATTATTTTAATATAAAATTTGTATATATTAATAAAAGCTATTGAAATTATTTAATCTTGGAATATTAACTTTTAAAAATTAAGTAGTAAAAATCTAAATTTTTGAAAAAATTTATATTAAATAAAATAGATATAAATAAATAATTAGAGAATTTTAGGAGATAAAATGAAATTTGCTCATTTTGCTGATACACATTTAGGATACAGACAATATGGATTACATGAAAGAGAGGAAGATTTTTACTATGTTTTTAATGAAATCGTAGATAAAATCATTGAAGAGAGAGTAGACTTTATATTGCATAGTGGAGATCTTTTTGATAGTGCTCGACCTTCACCTAATACATTGATTGTTTTTCAAAATGCTTTAAAGAAAATAGTTGATGCTGGAATACCTTTTTATGCTATTCATGGCAATCATGATATTGTTATGAGAAAAGGAGCTATTCCTCCTCAAGCACTTTTTACAAACTATGGTCTTAAGTTAATTGGTTCAAAAAATCCTTTCTTTATTCATAATGATATTTTTATTGGAGGAACACCTTATTTATCAAGAATATACAAAGGAAAATTGCTTGATGATTTAAAATCTTTGTCTACTAAAGCAAATGATTATAAAAAAAGTATTTTAATGTTACATCAAGGAATTGATAAATATTTACCCTTTGAATATGAATTAGAAATGGCAAATCTTCCTGAAAACTTTAATTACTATGCATGTGGTCATATTCAGAAAAGAATCACTGAAGAGTTTGGAGACGGGATTTTATCTTATAGTGGATCTACTGAAGTTTATAGAACTACTGAACTTGGTAGTTATCTTCGGGATGGAAAAGGATTTAATCTTGTTGATTTAGATGGAGATATTCCAACAGTTGAAACTATAAATGTCAAGCCAAGACGGGAATTCCTTGTTGAACATATTGATTATTCTAATTTTGATTATCAATTAAAATCTTTAGAAACAAAGATTAAACAACTTAGCAATAAACCAATTTTAAATGTTTCAATTGAAAATGGTAAGTATAATAATTCTGATGTTTTTGAAAAACTTAACAATGTTTTAAAAGACATTACTCTTAGTTTTAGACCTAATTTTTCATCTTTTACTTCTGATAATCAAGAAATTTTTATTAATAATGATTCTTTAAATCCTAAAGAACTTTTAAAAGAACGTCTTGAGGGTTTTGGAAATGAAGACATTTCTAATTTGGCAGTTGATCTTTTAGATGCTTTTTCAAAGGATAAACAAGAAGAAGCCAATTTAATAGCTAAAAAATTTTATAATGGATATTTTGGTTTAAATTAAGATAAAATTATTTTTAATTTTATTTTTAATTTTATTTTTAATTTTATTTTTAATTTTATTTTTAATTTTATTTTTAATTTTATTTTTAATTTTATTTTATATGAAATAATCATTTCTATTTTTAGTTTTAGTTTTAATTTACATGAAATAATTATTTTTAATTTTCTATATGATAAGGTGAATATGTCTAATTTTAATAATTTTAATAGTTCTAATGATTCTAATAGTTCTAACATTTCTAAAAATAGTTTTAATAATTATTTTTTAAATAAAAAACCTATTTATTATCATAATTTATCAATTTCTTTTTTAGGTAAAATATATAATCATAAAGAACTTAATACTCTTTTAATAAATTCTAATATTGATAATATTAATAGTATTGATAGTATAGATAGTATAGATAGTGATATTGGTGATATTAGTAAAAATAGCTATTTTAGAAATGAAAATTTAATATTAAGATTAATTGACAATTATTTAATTAATTCAAATAGTAATATTGAGGATAACACTGTTAATAATTTTAATAATTTTAATGAGGATAATAATTTTAATGAGGATAATAATTTTAATAATGGTTATGATTTCGTATATGCTTGTCAAAAAACAATTAAATTACTTAATGGGGATTATGTTTTTAAAATTACTTATAAAACATCCAATAATAGTTTTAATATAATTTCAAGAGATTATATGGGGTCTGAATTACTTTTTTATGGAAAGTTAAATGATAGTATAGATAATAATCTCAATGAGAAAGTTTTTAATGAAAATTATGATAAACTTTTGGGAAATGATGAAATTAAAAGCTATTTATTTTCACAAAATCGTACATTCTTATGGAAACATGGCATAAATGAAATTAAAACATTAAAACCTAATTATATATGGTTTAATGGGGAAATTATTCCTCCAAAAGAAGATGTTTTTTCGATTAATATTTCTAAATATCAAAAAAAGTCTTATAATTTTTATAAATCTAATTTAATTGAATTATTAAATAATTCTATCATAAAAAGATTAGATGGACTTTCTAAAGTGGGAGTAATATTTTCTGGAGGTGTTGATAGTTCAATCATTGCGAAATCTTTAAAATTAATAGCTAGCAAGGTTAATGATATGGATAATAGTATTAATTCTATTGATAATGATATAAATTTAGAGATAAAACTTTTTACTATTGGAACTAATGTTTCAAAAGATTTAAAATGTGCTAAAAGAATAGCTAAAGATTTAAATTTAGAATTATCACATAAAACAATCACAAAAGATATGATTAAACAAGCAGTAAAGCCAGTTCTTGAAACTATTGAAATTGCAGATATTGTTAAATTAGGAGTTGGTTTAGCTATTTATTTTGCTACAGATTTAGCAAGTCGTGATGATTTTTTTAAAGGTATAAGTAAGAAAGTTCTTTTCACAGGTCAAGGTGCTGATGAGCTATTTGGAGGTTATCATCGTTTTCTTGAAACTTATAAAAAAGGAGGTGATGATTTAAAAGAAGAATTTAAACATGATATTGATAATATGTATCATGTTAATTTTGAAAGGGATGTTTCAATAGCTATGGCAAATAACACTATTTTAAGGTCTCCATTTTTAGATAAAGACTTTATAAATCTTGCTTTAAATGTTCCAGTTGAATATAAAATCAAATCAGAAAATGATGATATTAGAAAACATATTTTAAGAGATATTGCTCTTGATTTAGATATTCCTGATTATGTTGCATTAAGGGGCAAAAAAGCAGCTCAATATGGTTCTGGAATTCATAAAATATTAATGAAAAAAGTTTTAAAAGATTTTGACTTTGAAGATTATCTTTTATCTTTTAAAAATAGCTATTTAAACAATAATGATTTATAAAATAGATAAAAATAGATAAAAATAGATAAAATAGATAAAAACATATAAAATTAGATAAAAATAGATAAAAAATAGTATAAGAACAATTAATTTAATATAAAAACCATTTTCATGATTTTTATTAGATTAAAATCTATATTGAGTTATATTTTTAATTAAGGAAAGTTAAAGAGAATAATTCTTCTTTTAATTCTCTTTAACGACGGAATAAATGATAAACTAAGGAGGTTTTTAGACCCATATATTCATTTATACTTTATAGTATTTAAAGTTTATTTTATTTTTTTTCAATTTTCCTTGAATTCTTTAAATTTGAATTTATTATTTAATTATTAAAATTTTTATTAAAATTATTGTTTATTTATTATTTGATTTATTCATCATTAATTTTCTTATTGTCATTTTCTACAACTTTAGTTTTTGAAATAACTCCAAGTATTCTATCATTTTCTTTTTTAATAATTATTCCAATAATATAATCAAAAATAATAATTATCCAAAAGATTTTAGAAATATTTCTTATTAATGATTGTTTATAAGTTATTTTTTTATTATTAAAATCTTTTACTTTTAAAAAAACCAATTCTTTTCCAATTGTTTGCCCATATATTTTTTCAAGTATAATAAAATAAAATAAGCAAAACAAGACAGATATGACTATAAAATAGTCATATAGAACAAACATTGAGTTAGGCACAATATATAATCCTAATAACCATGTAATAATCCATAAAATAGCTGAAACTACAAAAAAATCAGCGATATATGCGATAATTCTTTTTTTCATTAAATTTTTCATTTTCTTGCCTCCATTGTCCTCTATGTTTTTGTTTAATTTAATTTAATTTAATTTTAAATTAGACTAAAACATTGATTTTATATTATATTTAATGATTTATATAATTTGTTTTTTTCTTATTTTAATTCAATAGAAAATCTAAAAATTCTTTAAGTATAGATAATAGTTTAAAAAATATTAAATTATATATAGAATAATTAATAAAATATTAGATAGTTAATTAAATAATGAAATGATGTGATTTTCATGCAAAAATTACCTATTGGAAGACAAAATTTCAAAAAATTAAGAGAAAATAACTATTTGTATGTAGATAAAACTAAATACATTTTTGAAATGATAAATAGAGGAGATATAAACTTTTTATCACGACCTCGAAGATTTGGGAAGTCTTTACTTATATCAACATTAAAAGAACTTTTTAAGGGAAATAAAAATCTTTTTAAGGGATTATATATTTATGATAAATGGAAATGGGAAGAAACAAATCCAGTTATTGTTTTAGCATTTGGTGGAGGAGAATATGATTCTGCAATTAGTTTAAATAACTATATCAAAGATATGCTCAATAATAAAGCTCGTGAATTCCAAGTGGAATTATACATCAAAACTTTAGGGGGAAAATTCACAGATTTAATCACAGGAGTTTATACTAAAACAAAAAAAGATGTTGTCATATTAATAGATGAATATGATAAACCAATAATTTCTAATTTTAAAAACACGGAATTATCATCTATTGAAAAGAAATTAGGAAGTTTTTATGAAAATTTAAAAAAAAATGATGAATTTATTAAGCTTATTTTCATAACGGGTATTTCTAAAATGGATCAGTCTTTAGTTTTCTCTAAATTTAATTCTCCAAAGGATCTTAGTTTAAATACTCGATTTAACAATATTTGTGGATATACTCAAGAAGAATTAGAGTTTTATTTTTCAAAACACATTGAATCTTTAGCTTTAAAATTTAATTGTAGTTATGAAGAATGTTTAAATAAAATTAAAGTATATTACGATGGTTATAGTTGGAATGGAATTGAAACAGTTTATACTCCTTTTTCTAATTTGTTATATATTAATACTTTAATTACTAATGATTAAGTTCAATATTTTGGTTTTAAATATAGTAAATCTTTTTAAAACTTATTTTTTGTGAAAATATGGTAAAAATTGTTATTGGTTGTGGAAAAAATAAAAATGTTATTGATGCAGTTGAAAATATTCAAAATGCAATCTTTAATAATATTTTTAAGGATTTAGAAATTGAAATAGTTAATTCTAATGAGAATTTCATAGAATCATATAATAATAACGATGTAGATGCTTTAATTCGTGGATCTCTAAAATCTTCAGACATAATTTCACAAATAGCTAAAATTAACAAAAAAACTATTAATAGAGCAACATATATCAAAGAAAATTTTAAAAATAATTTCAATAGTAATAATTTTAATAATTCTAATTTTAATTCTAATTTTAATTCTAATTCTAATTTTAATTTTAATTCTAATGCTATTAGTAATTTAAATAATAATTCTCATTATCATAATTTAAACGGGAAATTTGAGTTTTTGCTACTTCCTGTGGGAATTGATGAGGGAAAAAACATAAATGAACGATTTAAAATGGCTATTGAAGCTATTAAATTCATGAACAATATTAATAAATCTTCAAAAATAGCTATTTTGTCTGGAGCAAGAGAAGGAGACATTGGAAGAAGTAAAGAAATTGATAAATCATTAAATGATAGTACTAAACTATTTAAAATGATTAATGATTATATTAACGATTCAAATCAAACTAATAACTTAAAAAACACTGTAAAAAATTATAATATTTTAATTGAACAAGCCATAAACGATAAAAATAATATTATAATAGCTCCTGATGGAATTATTGGAAATATTTTATTTAGAACTCTTGTTTTATTAAATAATTGGAAAAGCTATGGAGCTATTGCTTTAAATTCTAAAAAAATTTTTATTGATACAAGTAGAGACCAATCTACTGATGGTTATGAAAGATCTATTATACTTGCTTATAATTTAATAAAAAATCAAAAAAATAGCTTTTAAATTATATTTAAATATCTATAATTTTATTAAACAGATTATACATCTATTAAAATATTTATAATTGTATTAAAATACTTAGATTTATTTAAAATTTGATTATTTATTTTATAAATATTATTTAATTAATTTTTTAAAGTTTTATAAAAAGATTTATTATAAAAAATATATAATTATTAATACTATAAACTACAAATAGATTATGTTAACTTAATATTTTATTTTTTTTATTTTTTTATTTTTTTTTATTGTATTTCTATTTTGTATTTCTTTTATTTTGTTTGTGAATACTATGGAATTTAATTTTTTATACAAACTCTATGAATGGTATATTTCAAGAAATCTCTCTCAAGAAAACATGCCAAAACATATAGCTATTATTATGGATGGTAATCGTAGATTTTCAAAGATTCAAGGAAATATGAATGTTATAAGAGGGCATGAAATCGGTGTTGATACTTTAGAGAAAGTATTGGACTGGAGTATTGATTTAGGGATAGAAATAGTCACTGCTTATGCTTTTTCTACAGAAAATTTTAACCGTCCTGAAAAAGAAGTTGAGGGCTTAATGGATTTATTTGTTAAAAACTTTAAAAGAATAGTTTCCCATGAAAAAATCCATAAAAATGAGGTTAAAGTAAAAGTCGTTGGTAAATTAGAACTTTTGCCTGAAAAGGTTAGAATTGCAATTAAAGATGCAGAAAAATCCACAGAACATTATACTAAAAGGTTATTTAATTTAGCTATTGGCTACGATGGGAGGGTAGAAATTGTGGATGCCATAAAAAAAATAGCTGAAAAGATTAAAACTGATGAAATAGATGTTAAACATATTAATGAAGAGTTAGTAAGTAGTAATTTATACACTGAGGGCTTAGATGATCCTAATTTGATTATAAGGACCAGTGGAGAAGAACGTCTAAGTGGTTTCTTACTTTGGCAATCGTCTTATTCTGAATTATATTTCTGTGATACTCTATGGCCAGAACTTCGATATGTTGATTTTTTAAGAGCTATTCGTTCATATCAAGAAAGAGATCGCCGTTTTGGTAATTAAATTTATTATAATTATTTTGTTTATGATTTATTTCTTAATTTATAATTATTTATTAAATATTTTATTTTATTTTATTTTTTTTTTTTTTTTATTTTATACTATTTTTTAACTTATTAAAGGTGATTTAAATAATAGATACTCATTGTCATTTAGATTTTGAAGATTTTAATAATGATAGATTAGAATTAATAGAAAAGTCAAAAAAAGAAATGACTGCTATTATAAACTCTGGAACATCATATCAAGGAAACATAGATTCATTAAAATTAGCTAATGAAAATAAAGGATTCATATACTCAAGTTTTGGTTATCATCCTATATCTTCTGGAAAATTAGATGAAAATAATTTAAATAAAGTTATAAATCAAATGAAAGAGAATATGGATAATATTGTAGCTATTGGTGAAGTTGGAATTGATTTTTTTTATGTTAAGGATAAATCCGAAAGAGAAAAGCAAAAAGAAATATTTAAACAATTTGCTGAGCTTGCAAATGAATATAAAAAACCAATTCTTATTCATTGTCGGGATGGTGAAAGAAAGGCATTTAATATAATACAAGACTATGATGATATTCCAGAAGTCATATTTCATTGTTTTAGTGGCAGTATGAAGACGGCTAATAGAATAATTGATAAAGGATACTACATGTCTGTTGCTACAATGATAAACTACTCAAAAAGACATCAAGAGCTATTTAAAGAGATTTCACTTGAAAACATATTAACAGAAACAGATAGTCCTTATTTAGCTATTGAAAAAGGTATTAGAAATGAACCATCTAATGTGAGATTAGCTATTGAAAAATTAGCAGAAATTAAAGGATTAACTTTTGAAGAAGTAGATAAAATCACTGAAAATAATGCTAAAAAGGTTTTTAATATTTAAAAATAAGTTTTTTTTTAACTTAAAACATTTTTGTTTTTTGTTTTGTTTTTTGTTTTGTTTTTTGTTTTTTGTTTTGTTTTATATTTCTTATAATTATTAAAATATATGATAATGATTTATTGGGTTAAAATAGCTTGGATATGATAAGAAAAAATATTTTAATACTATTATTAAATAGTCAAATAATTAATTTAATTTTAATTATTTAGATTTTTTTAAAAATAATGAATATTATAATTTTTAAGAGAAAAAAAATTAAATCCAAATGGAAATAATAAATATACTTTCATAATAATTGATTCAAAAGAAATTAGGGTTAATAATATTATTTATGGTGAAATAAAAAGTTATGAAAAAAGTATCAGAGAAACTTTTGCTTGAAAACAATTTAAGAGTATTTTTAAGATGAATAGTGATATTATGGCTAATGGTAATGAATTTGATAAGTTTTATACAAAACCTGAAATAGCTAAAATGTGTATAGATTTCACTTTTAAATATTTAGAAGATTGGAAAGATAATTTATTTTTAGAACCTTGTGCAGGTAATGGTAGTTTTAGTAAGCAGTTACCCAATTGTGATGCATTTGATATTAAACCAGAGGATGATTCTATTAAAAAAATGGATTTTTATGAGTTTAATAATGATTTTAAGGATTATGTATGTATAACTAATCCTCCTTTTGGAAAAAGAAGTGTGGAAGCAATAAATTTTTTCAATAAAGCCACGAAATTTTCTAAAATGATTGGATTTCTTGTTCCTGTGAGTTTTATGAAATGGAGTGTTCAAAAACAATTAAATAAGAAATGGAAACTTGTTGATTGGTTATATTTGCCTGAAAATGGTTTTACTTCTTTTGATGAAGATTATTCTATAAGAACGGTTTTTCAAATTTGGAAAAAAGATGGAAATATTGATTTTCGACTAAAAAAATCTCCACCTATTTCTCATCCAGATCTTAAAATTTGGCAATATAATGCAACTCATGGGGCTGAAAAATATTTCGATGAAGATTGGGAAATAGCTGTTTATCGACAAGGATATAAAGATTATTCTACTATTTTCACGAAAAACGATCTGGATTGGTTAAAAGAAAACAAACAAATTCAGTTTTTTTTCATAAAACCATTAAATAAAAGAGCAAGAGAAATAATTTCTAAAATAGATTTTAATCAGTTAGCCGATAGAAATACAACAGTTAAAGGTTTTGGAAAAGCAGATTTTATTTCAATGTATTTAGAAAATTTGAATAAATTTGATAAAAAAATCATCAATTCAAAATAATCTATTTTCTTTTTTTTTATTTTTTATTTTATTTTTTATTTTTTATTTTTTATTTTATTTTTTATTTTTTATTTTTATTTTTTATTTTTTATTTTTATTTTATTTTTTATTTTTATTTTATTTGCGTTATGAAAATGATAAAAAACTAAAATAAATTGATATTATCTTTTTAAATTAGTTTTTATATGATTTAATCTGGTTTTAAATGTAACAAAGTTTTTTTACACTTCATAATTTGCTATTATATTTTGTAATTTCATCAGAAGTGAATTTTGTAAATTTTTCATGATTATTTTCATGATTATTCAATTGGTAACAAGTCTTTTTCTTCAAATAGCTCTTTTGCTATCATTATTCCGTTTAATGCTGCTGGAAATCCTGCATAAGCTGACATTTGAATAATAGCTTCTACTATTTCTTTTGGAGAGTTTCCAACATTTAATGCTGCATTTATATGACTTTTTAGCTGTCCTGGAGCTGTTCCCATTGCTGTAAGTGCTCCAACAGTAATAAGTTCACGAGTTTTTAAATCTAATCCATCACGAGTATAAATTTCAGAGTATGGAAATTCAACAACCCATTTTGCTAAATCTGGAGCAATATCTTCTAAATTTTTAAATATCTTTGTAATATTGTCTTTATTTGAAATATTTAATACTTTCATTCCTTTTTCAAATCTATCTTCCATAGTATTCTTCTCTTTAATTTTTTAAGTAATAATTTTTAATATTTTAATATTTTAATTTTTAATATAAAAAATATAAATCATAAAAAAATATAAATCATAAATAATTTAGGATAACTTAAATTTATAAATATTAATTGTTATATAGCATTATATGCATAAATATTATATATATTTTTTTTAAATCTGTTCATTCATTTATTTTAAATGATTTGTTATGATTTTTAAAGATATTTCTGATTTTAATTTCTTAATGAGTTTAATGTATTATGATAAAAATATTTTAAATTTTTAGTTATGATTAATTTAAGAAAATATTGGATAAAACAATGTTTAATAAAAAAAAGAATAGTAAAAAAGTTCAAATTCCAATAAATGGTATGCATTGTGCAATGTGTGCCAATAGTGTTGAAGGAAATTTAAATGCTCTTGATGGTGTGAGTAGTGCAAGTGTTAATTTAAGTTCTAATAATGTTACAATTGATTATGATATAAATAAAGTAGATTTAAATCTTATTAATAAAACTATTGAGGATATTGGATTTAATGTAGTTAAAGATGAAGTTATAATACAAATAAATGGAATTCATTGTGCAGTATGTGTTGGAAACATTGAAAATGCTTTAAATAGCTTAGATGGAGTTTATAATGTGGTTGTAAATTTAAACACACAAAAAGCAGATGTTTTCTATGAAAAATCTATTGTTTCTATAAGTGATATGAAGAAAGCTATTGAAGATATTGGCTTTGAATTTGTTGGATTAGATAAACAAACAGATTTTGATGAAGATGAAAGATTAAACAATGATTTAAAAGATAAACAAAACAGAATAATTGTAGGATTTGTATTTTCAGCTATTTTAATGGCTTTAATGTATTTTGATATTACTATATTTTTAAAAAACATTGCAATAGCTATTAATATTCCTTTGATTAGTTCATTTTTATTAAATTTATCTATGGGTGAGTTATCCTTAATAATAGCTATTATTCCATTTTTATATGTTTCGTATCCAATTCTTCAAGGGGGATTTAAATCAATTAAACATAAAATTTTAAATATGGATGTAATGTATACTATGGGAATACTTGTGGCATTTATTTCAAGTATTCTTGGAACATTTCACCTAGTTCTTGATCATAGTTTTATGTTTTATGAAACTGCTTTAATGTTATCTTCATTTTTACTTCTTGGACGATACCTTGAAGCAAGAGCAAAAAGAAAAACATCAATAGCCATTAAATCTTTAATAAATTTACAAGCAAAAACAGCTAATATTCTAATTGATGATGATGGAAATAAATTGAATCATAATCATGAAACAGTTGATTTTGGAAAATATCAAACTAAAATAGTTTCATTAGAAGAAATAGCTATTGGTGATGTGTTACTCGTTAAACCTGGAGAGAAAATACCTACAGATAGTTTAGTCATTGGCGGAAAAAGTTATGTTGATGAATCTATGATAACTGGAGAACCAATTCCAAGTTTAAAATTTAATCAAGAGTTTAATAATCAAAATATAGATAATCAAAATATAGGTAATCAAGATAATATAAATCAAAAATCTAATAATAATATTGTTTATGGTGCGACAATAAATCAAGATGGAATATTATATATTGAAGCTACAAAGGTGGGAAAAAATACAGTTTTAGCTCAAATAATTGAATTAACTCAAAAAGCTCAAAATTTAAAACCAAAATCTGTGAATTTAGCAGATAAAGTTGTTAAATACTTTATTCCAACAGTATTAACAATAGCTATTTTATCATTTATTTTCTGGTATTTTATAGGATCTTCATGGTTTAATATTGGGGATAATAAGTTATTATTTTCATTAACAACTTTAATATCCGTTTTAGTTGTAGCATGTCCTTGTGCATTAGGTTTAGCAACACCAACAGCAGTTACAGTGGGGATTGGACGAATGTCGAACTATGGAATCTTAGTTAAAAATGGAGATGCATTAGAGAATGCTGGAACCATAGATACAGCTATTTTTGATAAAACTGGAACAATTACTAAAGGTTTTCCATCAATTATTGATATTTACCCTAAAAAGAATACCAATGAAATTTTAAGAATTGCAGCATCTCTAGAAAGAAATTCTAATCATCCAATATCTAAAACAATTCTTAAAACTACTAAAAAATATAATAATAAATTTAATGATACAAATAATAATGGATATGATAATAGTAATAGTAATAATAGTAATAGTAATAGTAATAATAGTAATAGTAATAATAATGATAAAACGGATTATATTGAGTTATTTGATGTTGATTCTTTTGAAAATATTTCTGGTAAAGGTTTAAAAGCTATTTTTAACAATGAAACATTTTTAATTGGAAATAAATCATTAATTGATGATGAAAAGATAAGTATTAATAACATTAATGATAATAATCCTAAAAATGATTTTAATTTTATTAATAAATATAATGAATTTTTAAATCAAGGTAAAACTACAATTTTTATTGCTAAAAAATCAGATAAAATCAATGAAATTATTGGAATTTTAACTTTTTCTGATAAAATTAAAGGAAATTCTAAAAAATCAATAAATGCTTTAAAACGATATAATATTGAAACTGTAATGATTACAGGGGATAATGAAAAAACTGCTTTAAATGTGGCAAATGAAATTGGAATTGATAAAGTAATAGCTGAAGTAATGCCTCAACAGAAATTAGAAGAGATTCAAAAACTTCAAAATACTGGAAAAAAAGTATTATTTGTTGGTGATGGAATTAATGATGCTCCAGCTATTAGTGGTGCAGATTTAGGTATTGCTCTTGGTAGTGGAACTGATATTGCAATGGAAAGTGGTGATATTGTTATAATTGAGGGTGATTTAGAAAATGTAATTGCAACTATTGAATTTTCAAAGAAAATCCTTAGACGAATTAAAGAAAATATTTTTTGGGCATTTATATATAATATTATTCTTATTCCAATAGCTTGTGGTATTCTTTATCCTTTATTTGGAATAATTTTTAAACCAGAATTAGGTGCTTTAGCAATGGCATTAAGTTCTGTTACAGTGATTTCATTTTCTCTTCTTTTAAGAAATTATATTCCTCCAATTAAAAGGAGTTAAAAATTAGTTTAAATTTTATTTTTAGTTTAAATTTTATTTTTAATTTTATTTTTATTTTTAATTTTATTTTTAATTTTATTTTTAATTTTAATTTTATTTTTATTTTTAATTTTAATTTTATTTTTATTTTTAATTTTATTTTTAATTTTATTTTTATTTTTAATTTTATTTTTAATTTTAATTTTATTTTTAATTTTAATTTTAATTTTATTTTTAATTTTAATTTTATTCGTAATAATGATTTTGTTTTTTATTTTTGGTGAAAATATGAAACCTTATGTGATTTTAAATGCAGCAATGACATTAGATGGAAAAATA
>JAISIT010000305.1 GCA_031261915.1 Candidatus Methanoflexus mossambicus | reverse complement strand
TTCCTAAATCAGTTATTATATGCAATCTACCTTGGGATTCTTCTTCATTTAAACAAACAATCAATCCTAATTCTTTCATTGAATTTAAATATTTGCTAACATGAGAATTATCCATATTTGTTTCTTTAGCTATTTGACTTGGAGTTTTTATTCCATCATTTATAAAATATAAAATTTTTCTCCTATTTTTTGATCTTGTAATTGATGCTAACCCTTTTACTATTTTTGCATTCATAATTAATATTAGATTTTTAAAATATTAATTTATTGTGGTTATATTATTGTTTAACTACTATATAATTCCTATCTAATTACTATATAATTATTATATAACTATGGCAACCTTTTTATACTAAACATTATAATATAATTAAACATTGTATAATAATAATATAAAATAATAATAATATGATTATTATTATTACTAAAAAAATGTTTATTGTTGTGCAATAATTAAGGAAAATAACTAATAAAATAATTAAATTAATTGATATTTTAATAAATTAGAATTCAATACAAAGTCAATTCTAATATTACAATAATGCAATTAATTAGATGATTATTACACAAATAGCTTAACAATAAATGAACACATAGCTAAAATAAAATTAGTTTAACCTTAATGATCCATAAACATTGAATTAAAGGAGGAATGATGGATTGAAATTATTTAAAGCCCCTATTGCATTGTTATTTGCATTATTTTTAATAGTAGGTTGTGCCTTAGTAATGAGCACTGCATCAGCAGCATCTTTAGATGATTTAGATGATGCAATAAAGGATGCATCTGATAATGTTATAAAGCAAAAAAATATTGTTAGTAAAGACAATACAAAAGTTAATAAAGCTAAATCTAATTTAGCAACCCAGAAAAAAGAACTAACAGCTTCTAATAAAAAATTAAAAGCTTACAAAGAGAAAAAATCTTATTACTTGAAAAAAACAAATGCATATGCAAAAAAAGTAAAAAAGTATGCAAAAAAAAGATATAGTTATAACTATATTTATAATAAAATACGCTACAATGATAACAAAAAGAAATACACAAATTACAAAAAATTAGTAACAAAATGGACTAAAATAGTAAAACAAGACAAAGCTGATGTAAAAACAGCAACCAACACATACAACAAAGCAACATCCACTCACAAGGCAGATGTTACTAAATACAATAAGATTGTTCGAATAAATCAAACTTTTGCAAGTTATGCTACTGTTGAAGCAGATATCGAAAGATATACAACTGCAGTTAATGATTTCTATAATAGTGCTATTAACACTAGAGCGGAAATTGATAATGTAGGATTATATGAAAAAGTAGTTGATCTTAAAGCGGCTTTTGATGATATTAAAGATGATCAAAGTGATGATATGACAAATAGATTAGCTGCTTTTGTGGGATCTGACATTTGTCAACAAGCTATTACTTATTATGATGATGTAGCAAGTGCTTATGACGAAGGTATTGAAGGAAGAACTGCATTAAACAATTCAGTATATGGTTCTAATTTCTTTGACGGTACTACAGATGCGCAGACACTAGTTGAAAGAGTAATAAGTTATGCAAATGATGCATTTACTCCTGCTGAATCTATGGTTGACTTAAGTATGGAACAATATGATAGATTTGCAACTGTTATTAATAATCCTTCACCTGAAAATATTATGGCTGATCCAACAATTGTTGGTATGTATGGTGCATTATTAACATTAGGTTCTGCTACTAATTATCCAAGCTACCCTGCTTTAGCGAGTGCAATCAATGCATTTGGAACTATGGAAAGTTTATTTGCTGCATTCAACGGATTTGACACTGTAGATATAAGAGAGCAATATGATGTATTAGCTACATTATTTGCATAATTAAGTAAAATTTTTTATGAATGATAAACTATTATCATTCATATTTTTTTTATTTTATTAATTAAAAAATAATTAATTCATTAAACTAAAAACTTACTTTTACTTTTTTTTTGAATTAAAGATAGAATTACTAATTTTTATAAAAAATAAGAATATCTAAATAATAATACTAATAAATATTAATAATAAATAGCTATTTCTATTTTATCATAAGTTAATATTGAGATTTTACTACTGGCTACATTATTTAATATCTAATACATTCCTTGTATTCCTTTTATTAATTTTCAAGTAAATTGTGTTTATATTTCTATTTATTAATTCTACTAATTCTACTAATTGATTAATTTGGTTGTAGTTATTTAATAAATATAATAGCTATTGGTTAGCTATTGGTGTTGTAAATGAATAAAATACTTATTTTAACAGATCATAATATTAAAGAAGCAATAATGGCAATTACAAAATATTATCCTAATAAAATCATTGTTTTAACAGATAATAGCTATTACTATGAAAGAAATAGGGAAAAATTAGCTAGTATTTTTCAATGGTTTATTAATATGGAATTTAAAAAAGTTGATTTTTCCAATATTGTTGAAATAGCTAAATCTTTTAATAATATTCTTAATGATGTTAATAATGAAAATTCAGAGAATAAATTTATAATTAATTTTAATACTACTGATAAATCTATTATTTTTGGTATTATGTTTAGTGCATATTCAAATAATAAATTTATAGACAGTATTTCGTTTTTTGATAATAATATTCACATAAGAAATAGCTTTGATTTGCCAATACTTAGCTATAATTTATCAGATATTAAAAAAAATATTCTTAAATATTTAATTGATGAAAATGAAAAATCAATGGATTATTATGAAGAAAAATCAGTTGAAAATATAGCTAGTGTATTTAATATAAGTAAACCAATGATTTATACTCATATTAATCAGTTAAGAAATATGGGATTCATTGAGGAAAAATCTTTGAAACTCACAACTGCAGCTTATATTGCAATACTTTAAAATTTATCTAAATTATATTAAAACATATTAAAACTAATAATTAAAACTAATATTCTTGAAATATTTTTATAAATCTAAAATTATAAATCTAAAATTTCAGAATACAAAGCCGAGCAATACAAAAAGATTTAAAGAATAACTCACAAAAGAAATAAAAAGACAAAAGAAATAAAAAGAAATAAAAAGTATATGAAATATTTTAAGGATAGATTATAGTGAAAGACATTACTAAAAAACAAATAGCTTTAATATTGATCTTATTTTTAATAGCTATTCTGCTAAATCTTTTTGTTTTTAAATTTATATATAATGATAATATTAAAAATGCTATTTGGGTTAAAGGAGATAATATGTATGATGTTAATTTAGATATATTATCTAAAAATAGCTTTGAAAATGTTTTCCTACATTCTAGTGCAGTTGATAAATATGGATCTAAAGAAGTTGAAAAATGGATAAAAGAAGCAAATGATAAAGGAATTAAAGTCCATATTTGGGTTCAATGTTTTTATGAAAGTGGATCGTGGGTTAATCCTATAAATACGACTGAAAAAGATTTTAACTATCAGTTCTTTGATAAAAAAATAGCTAAAATCCAAGAATATGCAGAAATTCCTGGAGTTTCAGGTATTCAATTAGATTATATTCGATATTTTGGAAATGCTTATAAATATGATATTTATAGTGATGATAATCCTGAAATTACTCCTTCTAATGCTATTACAAAGTTTGTTTCTATGGTTAATGACAAAATTCCAGATAATATAACTTTATCTGCTACTGTTATGCCTGAAAGAGATGGAATTAACTATTATGGTCAAGATATTGAAGATTTATCGTGGTATGTTGATGTAATTGTTCCAATGGCTTATTCTGGCAACTATGGTCAAAACTCAACATGGATTAAAGAAACAACAGAATATTTTAAAAAAGAAGCATTGTGGGCTAATGTTTGCATAGGTATTCAAAATTATGGTAGTGATAATAATCAATCTTCTCTTTCTCCAAAACACCTAAAAGAAAATTGTCAAGCTGCTTTAGATGGTGGTGCTGATGGAATTGGGATTTTCACATGGGAATTAATGAAATGGTTTAATTTAAATAAGCTTAATTATTGATTCGGGATATTAATAGCTATTTTTAATAGTTTTAATACCTTAAATAGCTTAAATAGCTTAAATAGATTAAATACCTTCAATAGCTCCAATAGATTTAATCAAGTTAAGAAATTTTAAACAAAAATAATTAATTAAAGTTCTTTTGGTGTTTTTTTATTTAATTTACTTCGTTTAAATCCATATAATCCATATATGATAAGACCAAGAATCATCCAAATGATTAATCTTTCCCAAGTAGGGACAGGAAGTGCTATCATTTGAGCTAAACAAATAGCTATTCCTAAAATTGGAACTAATGGCATTAATGGAACTTTAAA
>JAISIT010000293.1 GCA_031261915.1 Candidatus Methanoflexus mossambicus | reverse complement strand
GGGATTTGTTGGATTTTACACTGTTAAAACTATTTAAAAACATCACTTTTTTACATTTATCTTCCATCAAATCCCACATGTTTATTTTTACAAAAGAGCCAAGAACTTTACAGTACCTTGATTTTTCAATTTTAGAAGATTTTCATAATCCTTCACAAGACGATTTAGATAATTGGTTTAATACCATTTCAGATTTACCAAATCCCCAGTCTTTAATTAATTTAAATTTAAATATAGATAATAATTCTGAATTTTTATTACTTGAAGGAAATTTTGAATGGAAACAAGAAGATAAATTTGGTGAAAAATATTGGTCATATCCTAAATTTTTGTCACGGTATCAAATAAGAAGTTATATTGTAAATAAGAATGATTTAAAAAAAATCATTAAATTATTAAAATATAAAAATTTTAATGGTAGATGGATGCCTGAATGTTCTGAATTTCATAATATATTTAATCGAGAATTTTATCAAAAAATTCCTCCATACTTATATGAATATACTTATCATGAAAATAATAAAAAATATATTCTCCCTGAAAATAAAATAGAAGTATGTGTTCCAACTTTTAGATTTGATTCGTATATCAATCAAGAATCTGGAGAAACAGAGTATAATAGATTAAAAATTAATAATAAACTTTTCAATGATCTTCAGTTAAAATATAAAGATTATAATGAAATATATTATTCAAAAAATGATGAATTAATAGGGTTTAATACTTTTAGTTTAGGATCTTCTAAGGATAGGTTATTAATTAATAAAAAAACATTATTAAATTACTTAAATCAAAATAATTTAGAGATATTCTTTACAGTTTTAGGGGAAAAAGTATGTTCTAAAAGTTCTGGAGATAATGAACATTTAAATGTTTCAGGATTTTATTATTTTAATAATGAACAGCTTGAAGAAGAATTCAATTGTTTTTCAAAATATTCTTATGCTGAAATGAGTGGTTCATTATTAGGTTTAGTTAAAGAAAATGAAGAATTTAATAATTTTTTTATTGAAAATGGTAAATGTTATTTCAATGAAAATAATAAAATAACTTATTATTTTATAGAAAGTTCAAATAAAGACCATATTTTATCCAAATTTGATTTAAGTGATAAAAATAAAAACAAAAAGATTAATAATTTATCATGGAAATTTGATTATTTTAGAAATGAAAAAGAAATAAATGATAAAATCTTAAAAAACATATTAGAATGTGGAAATGGATTTTTAGGTTATACTTATGCAAATGAAAAATATTATTTTGTTATTATTCAAGATGGTAACACAAGTTTTAATAAAGATCCATATAGAACAAATCTTTTTAAAAAGTATGTTGAAGGTTCATTAAGCAATATAAAAATTTCTAAAATTATTCCAAAGAAAAAAGATGATGAATACTCGTCAGAAGAAATGGATAGATGCCTTAATAAAATTTTTGAAAGTGTAAATGCAATTAAAATAAATAATAATGAGATATAAATTAATCGATTTATTAAATTAATGTGTTATTATGGATAGAAAACAAATAGCTATTGACTTTGCAAAGTCATTAAATCACCCAGAAATTGAGAAGATTATTTTATTCGGTTCTGTAGCTCGTGGTGAAGATAATAAAGATTCTGACATCGATATTCTGATTGTTGTTAAAGAAAAAGAAGATGAATACAAAATAAAACGAGATATTTATGATAAAATAATGGATATTGTTTTAGAAAAAGAAGAAGTAATCTCTACTATTATTACATCTTTAAATTACTTTAATAAACATAATAATAATGCATTTTATGGGGAAATAAAAAAAGAAGGTATAATAATTCTATAATTAAAATATTAATTAGATAAAACTTCCATTTTACATTTAACTTCCCTATTTTTAATAGCTACGGCTATTAGGATCACCTTTTTGTTTAAGTATGGTTGATAGTATTTCTTTTCATGTATTTGTTTCATTGCTTCTTTTATCATGTATTCATAGGAATTTTTATCATTGGATTTTACTTCTATATTTGCTATTAAATCATTATTTTTTAATATAAAATCTACTTCTCCTTTATGGCTGCTTGGTTCTCCTTGAATATTGAAACCTGCTGTAAATAGTGCTGTAAATAAAAGTCCTTTATAAAATGCTTCATTTATATTTTTATTTGTTCCATCATATATTTGGTGGGGTGTGCTACCAAGAATAACATTAAATGCTGTATTCAGTGATTCTTCGTCTTGTGTTATTATTGCATTTAAAATTGGTTCTGTTAAGCTTTCAGTATCGTTTATTGAATGTTTGGTGTAGAATGCTAAAATGGTTCTATAAAGTGAATTATTAACTTCTTTATTTGGAATACCTAATAAATATTTTGAATGTTTTTTGTCTTTTGAAATATCTTTTTTAATTGTTAAATAACCTGTTTGTAGAAGTAATGTTTTAAAATCAAGATTATTAAGTTCAAAATTAGGAAAGCTACCTTCAATTATTGGATTTGGATTAAATAAAACTTTAATATCTGGATTATTTTTCATATATTCCATTAGAAAACTTGGAGTTCCAGTTTCAAACCAAAAGTTGTCAAATTTTTTCATTTCAAATAGAGAAAGTATTGAATAAGGATTATATAAAAAATCATATCCATTATATGAGTATCCATTATAACAAGATTTAATATCATTTAGAATTTCTTCTTGAGAAACAGAGAATATTTTTGTTAAATTTAAAATCCATTCATTAAAATAAGATTCTAATTCTTTTTGACTGTAACCACAGATATTTGAATATTCATTTTCAAAACTTATGTCTGTTAAATTATTTAGTCCTGAAAAGATGCTTGTTTTACTAAATTTTGTTACTCCAGTCACAAAAACAAATTCTAAAAATTCATCATCTTTTAAAACACCATAAAAATTATTTAATTCTTTACGAATATCATCTGCTAACTTTAAATCACTAATATTATCTAAAATAGGTTTATCATATTCATCAATAAGAACAACTACTTTTGAGTTATTTTTTAAACTAATTTCTTCAATTATTTCTGCTAATTTATCAGAAGGATCTGTTCCAAAGAGTTTTATATTATTTTTATATGCTAACTTATCCATTAAATTATTTAATGATTCTTTTACTCCATTTAAATTATTTTTCGATGCTTTTATCATGTTTAAATGAATAACTGGACATGTTTTAGACCAATCCCATTTATCATAGATATATAATCCTTTAAAAAGTTCTTTATTTCCTTTATATAATTCTTTTAAGGTGCTAAGAAATAATGATTTCCCAAATCTACGAGGACGAGATAAAAAATATTTTTTTCCAGGTTTAGCCATTTTATGGATAAATTTTGTTTTATCAACATATATATAATCATTTTCAATAAGAATAGAGAATGTTCCAATTCCAGTAGGTAAATCTTTCATTGTTTTAACCTCAAAAATTAAGAATTAAAGTTAAATATTTTATTAATTACTATATTTATGTTTTTATTAAATTATATTTTGTTTTTATTATTAATATAGATTATTATTTTAATAAATTTTTTAATAGATTTTAATTTATAAATAGATTTTAGTTTATAATGTTTAAATAATAAAAAATAGAAAAAAGTTACAAAACGAAAAAATTAGAAAATATAATAATAAGTTTTTAAATTAAGTATATTTCTTCAAAACCTATGAATTCCCGCTCTCTTGTCCATCCTAATGCAACATTTGGTATTCCACCATTTTCATTTTCTTTTTTATAAGCATCTAATGATGGATTTAAACCAATTAAAATTAAAACATCTTCTGCTCTTGAGAAAGCAACAAAATATAATCTTGTTAAATCATCAAAAGATCTATCAATAGCTGTTCTATTGCTTTTACCTAAAGGAGAGTTTATTCTAACTAAATCTTCCAACATTGATGATTTATCGTCTTTTTTTGGAAAACGTAAATGAGCAGTTTTTATTTGATTTTTATCAAATTTAGAACCAATATCTACAATAACAATTGGAAATTCTAATCCTTTTGATTGATGTATTGAAAGAATGTTTAATCTATCCTCGGGTAAACTTTCTAATAGCTTCTCATCTATATTTACTCCACCTGTAGCTATTGGAATGAAAATATTCCAAATAGCTTCTTTTATAGATTCTTCTTCGCCCTTATGGTTTTTATCAAAGTGAATTTTTGAGTTATATTTATTTATAAATCCAGTTTGTCTAATTGTTTGTGTAATAGATTCAAGATACACTAAACTTTCTGGATCGTCTTGAAATTCATTTATCCATACTATTAATTTATAAGTTAATTCTATTATTTCTGCTTCTTCAGGCCATTTTAATTGTTTTGACTTATTATTTTCATCTTTAAGATTTTCACTACTGTATGGTCTTCTCATTTGCCAATGACAAATGAAATCATTTAAGGATATTGGTGTAACTGGTTCTGGATTCGTTTCAATATATTCAATAGCTATTTTTCGCCATTTATTCATTGTATTGTTAGCTATTTTTGGCAAGTTTGATTTTGCTAATTTTTCTTGAACATTGCCCTTTGGATTGTTTATATCATTACTTGGGTCAATAGCTTCAAGTATTAAGCCACATAAGATTTTTACAGATTTGATTGATTGAATATCTTGTCCATGTGGATTAAATACTTCAATTGGATTTTTAAATTTACTTAATCTTTCCCTTAAATAAAATGGTAAGAGTTTATTCCCACCTTTAGATATTTCTTTTGGAGAATAAGTTAAATAGCTAATATCTGATAAAGAACCCTCATTATCATCTAATTTTAATGTAATATATTCTTTATCTTTTATTAATTTTTTATTTAGATTTTTAGTATAATTAAAATCAGTATTTATATTCTTATTCACATTCTTATTTATATTATTATTAATATCATTATTAATATTATTATTAATATTATTATCATTATCAATATTGTTATTATTAATATAATAATCTAAATTACTTTTTTGAACATTATTTCCATTATTATTATCAATATTGTTATCAATATTGTTATCATTATTTATATCATTACTATTTATACTATTATTTAGAGTATTATTCATATCATTCCTTTTAGAATTCAAAACACCAAGTATTTTTAGTTTTACTTCTTTTTTTTCTACTAAATTCTTTATTAGTAAAGATAAATCCTTTGAAAGTTCATTAACATTTTTTCTAAACAATCCCAAAATTGGAACTTTTAGATTCTTTCCTGATGAAATTATTTTTGGTTTATTCTCTACTCGAGCATTTTGGTATCCGTTATCAATTTCGACAAATCTATTACATAAATTAATAATATTATCACTAGAACGATAGTTGGTAGATAAATTAACTTCAATTACATCTACATTTAATTCATCATGGATTCTTTGTTTATAGTTTGTAAATAAATCAACAGTAGCTCCTCTAAAACGATATAAAGATTGATCATCATCACCAACGACATTTATACTTCCATTATTGTTAATGGCAGATTTAGCTATTGAAAAATAGATTCTTTCTTGAAGTAAGTTTGTATCTTGATATTCATCAACTAATAATATTTTTATTTGCTTTGTAAAATCATTTAATTTACCATTTTCTAATTTTTTAAGAAATATTTTTTCTAAGGTAGTAAAATCAAGAACATTATTTTGAATTAAAGCATTTTCATAATTCTGAATAGCTTCGAATGCTAAAATAGCACCATCTAAATTATTATTATTATTATTATTATTATTATTATTATTATTATTATCATTATTATCCTTAACATTATTAATATCAGTATTAATATCATTAATAGCATTATTAACATTATTAATAGTAGTATTATTAATAGTAGTATTATTAATATTAGTATTAGTAGTAGTGTTAGCATTATATTCATATTTAATATTATCTAACAAAGTATTTAAATCAACTAAATCATAATCTAAGCGATTTTTAATATCTAATAAAATATTTGCCATTATTGAAGGATTTTTAATATAAACTGGAATTTCTTTGTTCTCTAAATTTTTTTGACCTGTGATTTCAGCCAAATATCTCTGCAGTGCTTGTTTTTTATATCTATTTTTATCAATTAAACCTGTGTTAATCATTGTGGTATTAGCAACAAAATCTTCAATTATTGTTGGTTGTTCTAATCCTGGGGATCTATAAACTCTTAATAGCTCTTCAGCTAAACTATCCAATGTTCCAGTGAATAATGATGAAAAATCTATCCTTCGTAGTTTTTTTATTTTTTTCACTTGTTCATTATAGCCAATCATCTCATGGGCATATTCTGATTGAATTGTTTCTTTTATTGTATTTCCCCATTGAAGTAATCGAGATTTAAGTTCTTTTGAAGCTTTTTTTGTAAAAGTTGTAGCTATTATTTCATTAGGTAAAATATCATCTACAAATATAAATTTTAAGATTTTTAATACCATTACTGTTGTTTTACCTGAACCAGGTCCTGCTACAATAAATAATGCATCATTTGGCTTAGATTTAATAGCTAAATTTTGATGTTTATTAGATTCAATGTCTTTACCAAGGACATCAATAACTAAAGTCTTAAATTTATCATAGGTAATCATTTTATTTCCATCATTTAATTTTATAATTTTATTATTTTATTATTTTATTATATATTGTATTAATAATATTGATTTAATTGTTAATTATATTATTAATTATATTATTTTCTTTGTTAAAATTATTTATTAAATAAATTATTTATATTTACCTAATTTTTTTTATAAAATAAAATTTTTAGAAAATAATACTTTTAAAAAACTTTTATTAAAAAAAATATAAACAAATTTATTCATAAATACAAACATTTATAAAATATAAAAATCATAAATTAATAAATAAATTTCTATTAGGAATAAAATAACTTTAATTTATTAAAAATTCATTTATTTATTGGTTCAAATATTAATATTAAGTATAAAATTAATAAAAAAATAAAAAGATTAAAAAATAAACATAATACTATAAAATAAAAAAATTAATAAATGTAATAAAATTAATAACAATATAACAATAATAAAAAAATAAAACTATTAAAATAAAAAAAATATGAGATCTATGGAAAATTCATCAGTAAATAAATTTAAAAACGATAGGAGGTTTAAGGGTAAAATTGCACATATTGAAACATTAAAATCACGAAAAGCAAAGTATGAAAAATTAGAAGATTTAAATCCTAAAATATTAAAATATCTTGAAAATGAAAAAATTAAATTGTATACCCACCAAGCAATAGCTTTTAACGAAATAAAAAACAAAAAAAATGTGATTATAACTACTCCTACGGCTTCTGGAAAAACTTTAGCTTTTAATCTTCCTATTTTTGAGGAACTTATAGAAAATAAGAATGCAACGGCATTATACATCTATCCTTCTAAAGCCCTTACAAATGATCAGCTAAAAGTTTTGGAAAAATTAGAAAAGAACTTAGATATTGATGTGCGACCAAGACGCTACGATGGAGATACTTTAAAAGAAGAGAGATATTCTGTTAGAACTCTTTCAAGAGTTGTTTTAACAAATCCTTATGAATTACACCATATTTTATCTTGGCATCATCAATGGGAGCGTTTTTATAGTAATCTCAAGTTTATAGTCATTGATGAATCTCATCAATATAAAGGAATATATGGTTCAAATGTAGCACTCTTAATTAGACGATTAAAGCGAATAGCTAAACATTATGGTTCCAATACTCAATTTATTCTCTCATCAGCAACTTTAGCAAATCCAAAAGAACTTGCAAATAGATTAACTGGGGAAAAATTTGTTTTAATTGATGATGATGGCTCACCTTCTGGAGAAAAAGATTTTATATTATATAATCCTTTTATTTTAACAAATAAAAATAAAAAAAAGAAATTAAAGAAGAATAATAAATTTAAAAATGAAAATTCGCCTTCTGTTCATAGGGAAACGGAATATATCTTTTTATATTTAATACTTAAAAATATTCAAACAATATGTTTTACATCTTCAAGAAAAATGGCAGAATTAATAGCTATGTGGACAAAAAAGGATATTTTAACATATAAAAAAAAATTATTAAATAAAATAACAGCTTATAGGGCAGGATTTCTTCCAAAACAAAGGCAAACAATTGAAAAAGGTTTAAAAACAAGAGAATTTTTAGGAGTCACATCTACCAATGCATTAGAACTTGGAATAGATATTGGATCCCTTGATGCTGTAATAATTTCAGGTTTTCCAGGAACAATGGTTTCTGTATGGCAACAGGCAGGAAGAAGTGGTAGAGAGAAACAAAAATCCTTAGCTATTCTTGTTGCCTTTGAAAATCAGCTTGATCAATATTATATGAATCATCCAGAGTTTTTCTTTGACAAACCCCATGAAAATGCCATTATTGATTTAAATAATGAAATTTTAAATAAAAATCATGGAATATGTGCTGCTAATGAACTTCCATTATCTATTGAAGAACTTAATGATTTTAATTTAAATAATAACGACATTGATGACTTAATATCTAAAAATATCTTTGATATTAAGAGTAAAACCATTAATAATAACATTAATAATAACATTAATAATAATGAAAATGATAACAAATATGATTATGAATATATTTATTCTAAAAAAGATAATCCAAGTTTTAAATATTCTTTAGGACAAATTTCTAGTAATATTTTTACAATTGTAGTGAAAAATAGAAAAAATAAGATTTTAGAAAAGATGGAACAATCCCAAGTTTATAGAGAAGCCCATGAAGGCGCTGTTTTGATTAATCAAGGAGAAACATATTTAGTTGAAAAACTTAATCTTAAAAATAAAACTGTTGAAGTAATTAAAAAGTCTGTTGAATACCATACAATTCCATTTAAGAAATCTGATGTTAATATATTAAAAACTTTAAAAACAAAAAAAATTGGAGATTTTGAAATCCATTTTTGTGATCTTAAAGTTGAAGAAAGGTATTTTAGATATAAAAAACTTCATTTTTCAAAAATTTTAGGAAATTTTATAATTGATCTTCCTCCAATTGTTTTTAAAACTAAAGGAATTTATTTTACTATTCCACAATCATTAAAACATGAAATAGATGAAAAATTTAAAAATAATGAATTTAATAAAGATATTTCCAATGATGAGGAATTTAACTATATTATTTCTAATAATAATTATAATAATATTAATATTACTAACAGTATTAATAATGATAATAAAGATAATAATTCTAATAATACTGATAATATTAACAATAATTCCAATACTATTAATACTTTTAATAATAATCCCAATAATGTTAATAATAATAATAATAATAATAATGTTAATTATAATAATAATTTAAATGATAATGCTAATAAAACTAATAACATTAATAATATAAATAATAATATAAATAATAATAAAAATAAAAATGATAAAGAGAATAAGTATAAAATAATTAATACTGATAATATTAATAATGATTCTGAAGAGAATTCATTTATGGGTGCTATTCATGGATTAGAACATGGATTAATTGGATTATATCCTGTTCATTTAATGTCTGATAGATTTGATATTGGGGGACTTTCTACTAATTATCATGAAGATACAAAAATGGCCACTATTTTTATTTATGATGCCTATGAAGGAGGTATTGGGATTAATGAAAAAGCTATTGATTTATTTAAAGAAATAGCTATTTCTACAAAAAAACTTCTTGAAGATTGTGATTGTGAAAATGGCTGTCCTAAATGTATTTATTCTCCAAAATGTGGTAATGACAATAAACCATTAAATAAAGAAGCTTCAAAATATTTAATTTCAAAATTATTAGATTTAATGAATAATCAAATGAATAAAATAGAAATAAATGAATAAAATAGAAATAAATTAAATAAATGATAATTTAAATAAACCAATTGATAAATTAAATAAAACAAGTAATAAATAGAATAAAACAACTAATAAATATTAAATAAAGATATTATGGGTCTTAAAACTTTAAATAAACGAGAAAATAAGAAATTTTTAATTATTTTTAGAATAATATATTTAATTATTGGAATAATAGCCATTTTGACATCATTCATATTTCCAGAGGCATATCATCCAACAAACTTTTATGAACGCTTCATTGTTTTAATTAACTTCTTTACAATACAATCTAATATAATAGCTATTTTTGTAATGGGATTATCTTTAATTTATTTAATAAAAAATAAAAGTCCAATATACTTAGATAAGCTTAGATTAGGTGCTGTAAGTTATTTAACAATTACTATGATTGTTTTTAATTTATTTTTGGCTTCAATTTCTTCAAATTCTTATCATTTCCCTTCAATAGCTGAACATTTAATTTTGCCATTAATGTTAATTATAGATTGGTTAATTGATCCTCAAAGAAAACCAATAAGAATTTTAAACTCTATATATTATGGAATTTATCCAATTTTTTACTTTATATGGACTCAAATTGTTGGATATTATTATAATTGGTATCCATATTTTTTTATAAATCCAATAATTACATCAAAACTAAATTTAATAATAAATATAATTATTTTATTGATTTTTTTCATAACCATAGTTAATATTTTTAATTTAAGATATAAAAAAGAAAATAAAATTTAAAATACTTAAAGTTCTTTATCATATATTAAAATAACTTAAAATAACTTAAAATAACTTAAAATAATTAAAAATAATTAAAAAATAACTTAAAATAACTTAATTATTAAAATAAATAAAAAAATAAATAGAAATAAAAAAGAAGTAAAATAAAAAGAAAATTAATGAAAAATTCAAAGAAAAAATTTAAATATTATAAAAAGAATATAATTAAATATTAAAAAGCAATAATATTAAATTAAATGGAGTTTTATTAAATTAAAAATAGTTTTTATATTTTTAAATATGTTTTTATTAAATAAATTGGTATTATAATTAATTTTAAATTTATATAATTAAAATATAGTGTTTATATGATTAAAATATAGTGTTTATATGATTAAAAATAAAAAAATCCTTGTTGTTGGAGCTGGAAATGCAGGTAGACCTGTGGCAAACCTTTTAAATTTTTTAGAAAATTCTGTTGTTGTGAATGATTTAAATAGCTATGAAAATCTTCCAAAAAAGGCAAAACAAAATATAGATATTCTTAAAAATAGAGGCATAGTTTTTGAACTTGGTTCTCATGATAATATTGTTTTAAATGACTTTGATTATGTGTTTATATCTCCAAATATTCCTGAAAAATCACCATTTATTATAAAAATAAATGATTTTGCAACTAACGGAAAAATTAATATTATTGAAACAAAACAGATTGGAAAAATCTTAAATTCTCTTATTTCAATTCCTATGATTGGAATAGCTGGAACCGACGGCAAAACAACATCCACAAATATGATTAACTATCAATTTAGCCAAAACAAAAAAACATTGATTTTCTCTTCTCTTCAAAATTCCCTTGTTATTGAAGGTTTAGTTGAAATGATAATAAATAATGATGGAAGAAATAAAGATTTAGCTATTTTTGAACTTCCCCATGGAACAATACGATTAGCTGAAGGATTAGAACTAACAGCTGCACTTTTAATTAATTTAACCCCTGACCATATGGATGAATTTAAT
>JAISIT010000225.1 GCA_031261915.1 Candidatus Methanoflexus mossambicus | reverse complement strand
ACGCCAATTTCTTTTGCAACACTTTCAGCTCTTTCAACTTCTTCTTTAGGTTGACCAACATCCACACATGCAGTTATTACTTCCATGTTATATTTTTCTTCTAATAATTTCACACATACTGTAGTGTCTAATCCACCACTAAAAGCAAGAACAACTTTATCCATTAAATCACCATTATAATTATTATTTTTAAAATCTATTTTATTTATTTTATTTATTATCTATTTTAGTTTCTTTTGCTATATTTTACTAATATCTACTAATTTTTTACTATAATTTTATTTAACATATTAAATTTTAATTAGACATATTTATTTAGAATATTTAGAATATATATTAATATTTAGATATTTATTACTATTACTATTAGCATTATATTAGTATTACTATTATTATTACTTTAGCATTACTATTACTATGAAGGTGTCAAAAACTTTGCTGTTTTGACACAGCCATTTCGAAGTAAATTTAAAACTATTTATACTATAATGACTAAAATTATTTTAGATATAGTTTATTCCGATAGTTTTATTGTATATTATTGATTCGTAGAGCAAAATATTATCTAATTATTGATTATTTATTAAATATTCCATTTTAAATGTTTTAAATCAGCAATAGGCCTGTGGTCTAGCATGGACATGATGGGGACTTTGGATCCTCATACCTGGGTTCAAATCCCAACAAGGTAGTCCTATTTTTTTTTAAAATAAATTAAATCATTTAAAGAGATTTTCAGTTATAAAAATGTAGGTTTCCATTCAGTTTTCTATTGTTTTTGTCATGTTTTTTTATTTTTTCTTATTACAGAAAAAATAATATAATTTTTCATTTGGAATTATTAAAAAATTTCATATAAACGAAATAGTAATCTGATAAAATTAAGTTATACTTTATCTCAACAACTTACTTTTTAAATATCATTAAAAATCATGGAATTGTAATTAAAGCTGGCAGTCCAATAAATCATTATAATCATATTTATTGTTTATTTGTTATATTTTGCCATATTACTTCTTTGTTTAAACCATATTTTCAATAATATCTATATCATTGGGATCAAAGTTATATACATCATACAACTGTTGGTCAATATCTGAGATTGATTTTGTCCAATCTATGTCAGAATAAATTTCATCAAAATTTGGCAAGTAATACAAAAATTTATCAGGAGTCATTTCGACAATAGCATTTACAAAAGCAGTCCTTAGAAATTTTATAAAATGTTCTGCCTTAAGTTGATTATCTGTATCATATATAGCTTTTTTGGAACGGCCAAACATTTCATCTTTAGCAATAATTTCAACATTGTCTGGATTTTTGAAAGCCTCATTTGGATATGCAGAATTTATAATGACTTTAATCCTGGCTGGCTGAATACGATCCAAATCCTTCTTCTTGATATAGTACCATTTAGCTTTTCCACCTGAACCCGCTTTATCATTTGTCAATACTTTTACATAATTCATTGGAGGCTTAATTTTTCTATCTTTAACTTCACCTAAAACAGAATCTGGATTATATTGAACAAAGTTAGATTCACAAACTTTTCGAATTTTGCTAAAATTAAATTCACCAGCAATGCTAGATAATTTTTTTGAAATCGGTAAAAACTCTTTTCTGACAGGTAGAATTTTTTCAGTTCTTGAAATCAATAACTCTTGATACTCAATTTCATCAGTTTCTCTTGTTGTATCCCAATAAAAAATACCAACATCTCCTGGAATTCGGCGAACCGCGTTTCCAAAAACTGCAGGTTCTCCTGGAATTCTTTTTTCAGTCTCTTTTGAGCTACCATTATAAATTCTAAGTGATATTAAATGTTTATTAAGAACATTTTTCTTGCCACGTTGATATTCTTTTGCAGGATAAATCAAACAATTTTTAACACCAATTTTTAAAGCTAAATCTTGAAAATGCTGAAATACATCACGTGTATTCTTATTATTTCCTTCAGAAGCATCACGGACGGTTTCCTGATAAGGAGGATTCCCCACTACTACCTCAAATTTCATTATTTATTACCTCCAAATAGTTCATCACATTTAGCTTCAAAGTCAGCCTCATTACTAGCAAAAGGAACAGTATCTAGACAAACAATGTGTGATTTGTCAATATTTTTCGCTTTTTCATCAAAACCAAAGATAAAGTTGAGTACGATATTATAAATTATTTCACTTGGCGCAAACCCATAAACTTGATTTTCAAGGATATGCTTTAAACGCTCATTTTCATCTGGAATTTTATCTTTTAAGCCAACATTCAGGCGTTTGATAATTTCTGTTAAGTATAAACCAGATTTAACGTATAAATCAGCGAATGTCTTAGTTGGGTTAGTAAAATCTTCAGGGCTTTCTTCTTGTAGCTTATCAACCATCATTTTTACAACTTTTTTTGGAGTAAATATTTGATTGGTTTCTTGTGAAGGAATATAATCAAAAATATCTTCTTTTTGGGATTCATCAAAGTAATTGGCAAGTTTTGTACGTTTTTTCAAAAACTCTTGGACAGATTCATCAAACACAACTGGATCAAAAAAATTGTACTTATCTCTTAAATCCCTAAATTCTTCTAATGTGATACCTGTAACTTCTTTAAACACTTCATCTTTGATTTTTATATCAAAATTAGCAAGTTTGGTCGTTTGTTCTCCATAAGCCATTAAAAATGAGGGGATGGTGCGAGCAAAACCACGTAAACGAGCACGCACATCATCTTCAGTCGGTTTCTTCTCATTATTGATTTTTTTAACTTCCAGTTTTTCAACAGCATCCAATTTTGAATCTTCAACAGTGTCATGAATAGTTTTCTCAAGTGATTTTTTAAATTCTTCTTGTGCTTCAATGACATTATTATTATGATTTAATCTAATTTTTTCAATTTCTTCTTTTGTTTCAGCTATATGTTCTTTATTTTTGGCTTCTTTATCTATTTGCGATTTTGTAATTTCGAATTGCTTTGATTCTTTGGTGACAGCAGATTTTACTTTTTCTTTTGTTTCTTTTTTTACTTTTTCTGTTTGAGTTTCATTCAAATCATATTCTTTTTCAAATGCCTCGAAATCAATTGAATCAATAATTGAATCAGCAATTGTTTTAGATATGGAGTCAACGTTTTTAGTTGATGTAGTCACATTATCAATTAGAGTTTCAAAAGGTTCAATCTGATATACTCCTGGACCAAAAACAGCTTCTGTTGTATTTACTACTTTTTCTTTAGGGATTTTAGTATTACCTTCCTTATCAATATTTCCTTTTACTTTATCAGAAATTGACAATTCATTTTTAGCAGACTCACCTCGTCCATTTTTTTCTGGTTTAAGTTTATCAAGTATTTCTTTTGCCCGTGGGGATTGGAAAATACCTCCAATATTTGTGAATAAAAAGTTGTTCATAAAACCAGATTTAACAACTTCTTTAGCTTTAATTGTTTTAGGGATAGTTAACACTTTAGACGCATCAAGCTCAATCATTTTCCCCTCTTCATCTTCACCAATCACTGGGAAGAAATTAAGGAGTTTTTTAATGTTTGCTTCATGTTCTTCATCATTTGAAGGGTTTTGACCAAGATTATTGGCAAATTTATCAAAAATAATCAATGTTCGTTCTGGTGCGAAGTCAAATACATATGAATTTTTTTTAGTATATGTCTGACCCTCGGAATCTTCATATGTCCATGGGTTCTGAGCACGGAAAGCTGACTGCATATACAAACTTGGTGATTTCATGTTTGATAGCATCATTACTGCAGTCCATTGTGGAATAGTAACTCCAGTAGTTAATTGTCCTACCGAAAGAGTAATGGTCTTATCATTATCTTTAATAGCTTTTCTCACATCATTTAATTCTGCTTGATTATAATCATGTCCAACAGCCAAAAGAATTTCATAATTTTCAAATACAGGATGCTGATCTAGTAGTTTTTTCAGTGCTTTTGCAGAATCGACCCGATTTAAAATCCAAAATGTGTGCTTTAATTCATTTCGCAACTCTGGAGTAGAAAATGGAAATTTATTATGTGTAACCAAACTATCTAAAAATTTGATCACATCTTCTTCATGGGTAAAAGAACCATTATTTTTTGTTGAAAAGAATTCATTTAAGTCAAACATATAATCAATGTTATGATCTTCATCTATTTGGGCTCCTTTATTAACTTCTTCAATTATCATGTCCGAAAGTTTATAAGTAAACATGGATAGTTTGGGTAAATTTTCATAGGGATTATTTTCTTCAGAATTATATTCAATCCATGTCTCCTTAGATTTTTGCTCATCACTATATGACCAATTAAAGATTTGATCATCCGTAAATTTTTCTTTCGCTAATGCACGAAAAGGAGTACCTGACAAATGCAAAGTAAATTTACGTTCAATGTTATCAAATGCTACATCAGTTTTAAATGTATCAATACCTTCATGTGCTTCATCTATTACTAAAAGATCCCATTCAACTTGTTTTAATTCGTATAATTTATCATATTCTCCCCCAAAATATTTAGAACCTTTTAAATCCTGCAAACTGACAAAATTAATTTGGCGTGAATTTTTTTCACTATTAAGTTGATCTATAAACTCTTGTCTTGATAAAGGATTACGTTCATTTAAGCTAGGACTTTCAGAAACGAAATAATAGGGTTTTCCAATAAATTTTTCAAAATCATCAAACCATGAGTTTGCAATAGCTGGACGATTTGTCACAACAAGTACATTTTGTGCCCCCATTCTTTTCACTAAGTCATATGTAGTTAGTGTTTTACCAAAACGTGGTTTAGCATTCCATAAAAACTCTTTTTTACCTTGATTTTGTGCAATTAGTGTTAATTGCACTGCTTCATCTTGTTCAGAACGCAAGAAATATGGAATGGTTTCACCGTCTTGTAATTTTGAATAATCCCCTTTTATAAAATCAAGATACAAATCATGTGCTTTTTGCGGGTTATCATTAAAATAAAACCATTCTGTTGGTCTATTATTTGAATCAATTTCTCGTTCAATTTTATTTTTCACATAGAAACTATGTAAATCTTTATCATGGAATTCTTCTCCATTTTTTCGAAATGCGGGTTCATACCAACATAATAAATAGTCTTTTGAATAATCAATAGCAGGAGTTTTTACTTGCTCTAAAATTCTATCCTTGACATCTTTTTTTGTAGTTTCTCCTACTTTGATCCATCCTTTTTTCTCAGATAAATTCGGCAAGGTGTATGCATAAATTTGTGGATATTTTTTTTCTGTAGTTTTAATGCTCTGTGTTAATGTGTCCACCATATTATTTAACCCCTTTATCAAAGAATTCCATTTTATTTTTCTCCCAGTTCATCACTTTCACACGTTTTCCTGGTTTAATCTCCCATTTTTCATTTAATATTTTCTCATCAAACAATGACATTTGAGTTTTAACCTTTTTCTCTCGTTTTTCCGATAGAGGAATAATATATTTTAATCCATCCATTTGGAAAACATTGTAACTAATGATTTCAGCAATTTTTTCAAACCAATTATATGGAGGTTTTTCCTGCCATTTGGCAAAATAATAATCTTGGTAAGTAAAAAGTAAGTTTTCACGAGCTAGTAATAGTGAGTCACCACTCCATTCAAACCCATAGCTAGATTTATATGCTTCTTCTACCAATCGTTGCCATTCTGTTTTATCATCAATCTCTTCGCTAACACGCTTTATTTTGCGATCAATAAAACCAACACGTTCTTTGAGTGATATAATCGCACCTGTTTCCATATCATATCTAGTTGCCATATATGGGGCTTCACCACAAGTAATTTCTAACCATTTACGTTTAACATAATCATCTAAGTCATCCTCCAAATAATCATGTTCCAATTCATCATTTTGTTTTTTCACTACCCATGTTGGTGTAAATACTTCAGCTTTCGATTTAGTGCGTTTTTTTTGTAAATTTTGAGATTTTAATGCACGTGGCATGATGATTTGTCCCATGTGACCCGTTACAAGTTTTGGTTTTATTTGTGCAGTTGCCGAATATGGTTTTTTGCCATGTTTGATATAGTTATCGTTCGCCCATATAATATTCTTTGTATTCTTTGATGTTGATGTAGTTCTATCAATCAAGAGAATATCAAGGATTTTAGGCATTTCTTCTCGTATTGTATTTTCAAGAATGTCTGCTGATTCACATTCTTCAATATTATCTAATTCTTTTTGAGTTGATTCCATATTATTTTCTGCCACTATCAAGTAGCTCCCACCTATCAATTTTGATGTCATTATTTGCAGGACAAATGACCATAAACACCTTATTATCAACCAATTGCTTATTTTTTTAATGTTATATGACTTAATTAAATAAATATTTATAATAATTGTTTAATAATGTTTATTTATTTACATATTAATTAAAATATTTAATTCATATATAATAAATTAGTAAATTTAGTATATAATAACAATATTTTTTCATGCTATTTATAGGCTCTGTCAAAAACTATATCTTTAATTTTTTAATATTTTAGATTTCACATTACTATCTTGAACTTCATCATATATAAATATTTAGGTATGCCTAAATTTCTTAGAAAAATATAATAAAATTTAAA
>JAISIT010000192.1 GCA_031261915.1 Candidatus Methanoflexus mossambicus | reverse complement strand
GATTTTTGATTTTTCTAAGTCTGCTGTACGAGGTTTTTTTTGCCCATTTTGCGGCATTTTTCCTTTAAAAATGCACTTTTATCTTTTAAAAATGCCCTTATATTATTCAAAAAATAATTTTCAAAAAAACTACCCTAAGTTCCGTTAGGAAAATAAAGGTCGGTTGCCGACCAAAACGCTGTTTTAATTTACTAAAACGAAGAAATAATTTATTAAAACGAAGAAATAATTTACTAAAACTTCGTTTTAATCTTGTTGAAATATAAAGATATAGCCGCCAAGCGGCAATTTATTTTTACCTAATTTAAGTTGTTTTAAATCGTATTTAAGAAATAAGAAAATTTTTATTCAAAAATCAAGATTCAAAATTCTTTTATGCGTAATAAAATTCTTTTTTACCAAAAAAAATATCTGCATTCGCTAATTTTAATCAAAAATTACATAAATTTTATTAATTAATGTTGGATTGTAAGTTGTTGATATATATATATATATATATATATATATATATGGCTTCATTTTTATTGAAAAATATTTGGTTTTTATTATATAAATAAATTATTTTTGTTGGTGGAAATGTTAAAAACATTTTCAAAAAAATTAAAATTAGTTTAAATCAAAAATAAAAATTGATTAATATGAACCAATATTTATTATGTATTTTGATAACATTAGAAATGGCAGGAAATATTTCTACAATCATTGCTATGGTTTTAATGATAATATCCGTTTGCTATATGAAAAAAACATTAGAATCTACGAATACCGCCTATAGTGAACAGATGAAAAAGTTAAACGAACAAACGAATTTGGCAAACGAAACTGTTGGTAAAGTAGAACAAGCTTGTACTTCTATTGCAAACAATGCGAAAATCATCAATGAAGCAATTACTTTAGCAAAGAAAAAAGAAATAGTTTATAATCTTTTTGAAAAATTAAACGAGAATTTATCATCATTATACATAATCGCAGATAATAATGTTAGTATATTATTCGAAAAAGAATTGCCAGAAAACTATAAAGAAAAAAACACTTATAATAAAGCGATTAGATCAATTAAAAATGAATTAAAATATATACAAAAAATAGATACTTCACCTGAAGTTAATTCTGAAATAACAGTAATACTAACAAAAATAAATCTAACGGAACATTCTTGTGCAACAAAGAGCGAATTATCTAACTTAATAGAAGAAATACCAACTTGTAGTGATAATTTATATAATTTAATATCCAATAATATTCAACAAAATGATTAAAATAAATTCATATAGTGATATTTTAGAGCTAAATCTTTTAGATAATAAGAGTACATATAGTACAACTTCCATAACTTCTGATGATATAAAAAAATTTTATTTACCCAAAGAAGATGGAGGGATGGGGATATTTGTAGAATACAGTGATTCTTGGTTATCGAAAATGATAAACTCTTTGGAAAAGAATTTTTCACAAAACAAGCCATTTGTGTTTTTATACGGACCTGCAGGAACTGGAAAGTCAACATTTTTGCATTATGTAGGATATATAGATAATGACATTTCTAATAAATATCATTTTGACTATATCAATCTAATCAGAAATGCCAGCTCAAAAGATGAAGCATTGGCAGCATTGTTAGAGAAGTCTTTTATAAACGATTTTCTTAATAAAAGTATCCTAAAAAAACATATTGATATAGCAGATGATAACATTAGAATATTCAATGACGAATCAAAACAGATACAAATAGAATTTGAAAATTTTATATTTAGTCGCAATGCGAATAACATTAATATCAGGAGTTTTCTGAATAGTATAAAGACAAAATATTCAGATGGATATGAAGAATTATTACTATATATTCACATAATTAACAAGATACTATTGATAGAAGAAAACAAAAAAATTATTTTCGTTTTAGATAATTTGGATGAATTGTCTCAAATATATATTGCACATAAATTTTTAAAACTTGTAATGGATATTTATTCGCGATTGCAAACTTTTTTTGAGACATCAAACATATTTAACAACTTACTACTATCAGAAAAAGTTTGTTTCCTCTGTACTTTTAGAGATGTAAATTATGGGTTGTTATCTTTACAAATAGCTGAACGACTTGCTATTAAAATAGCTGACCCTCCTATAATGTTTGAAAATGAAATCCAATATTCTGAAATATTAGAAAAGCGTAAAAAATATTTTGATGACAAATTGAAAACGGATATATCCGATAACGATAAAAGATTGAGAGATAATATTGAAATTGTAGAATCATTTAAGAATTTACTTCAACACACATTTTTACCATTATTCAATTTTGGTAATAGAGCATTGACAAGAGCGATAATAGGCATTTCAAGGGTAAATGCAAAAAATAAATCTTTGTTGGATATAGATATAGATAAATTTAAAAAAATTAAAGATTATAGCCATGTTGGGGCAAAAGGAGTCCTATATTCGTCTTTCATTAGATATCTTATGAATGAAGATGTGGTGGTAGGAGAATCTGCTTTCTCGGAATTTACAAAAGAATCCCTTGAGTTATCTACATGTCACTATATTAGAATGGGATTTACTATTCTTAGCAATTTATCCGGAGTGGCATCTATCAAAGACGAAGGTGTTTTAAAATTTTTAAAAGATGAAGATAGTTTTATTACAAATACAAATTATGTTTATATAAAAACTTTTTATGATAAACTAAAAATTTGGTACGACAAACCTACGGTAAAAAAAGTAATTTTATCAATGGCTAAAATCTGGGGGAATAGTCATGATTTATTTATGGTACTAGAAGACCTACAATTAAAAGTTAGTTCCGATACAGAGTCAATAGCAAATGCTATTGAGGAAAAAATATCTAATATTGTTGAAAATGAAAATAATCAGCAAAAATTGAAACTTCGTTTAACTCCTGCTTGCGTGATTTATGCTCATAGGCTATTTATTCATTACGAATATTTTAATTTACTTAGTTACATGAATTATATTAAGTCTATTAGTAATAATAATTTCACTTATGACGATTTATATAATTGTGAATCTCTATTTCAAAAAAATAGAGACAAAGAAAATTTAAAAATATTACTTAATAACGTATATAATCAAGTTGAAAAAACAGTAAAAGATGCCGATAAATGTTTTTGTGATAATATAGATTTTCATTCTTATTGCCGTTTAGACAATTGTCTGCAAAAAGAAGAAAGACAAAAAAATAATTTTTGTAAAAATGCTATTGTTGATTTTAAAAATCAGGGTTATACAATAAATGGTGTTTTATATGTTTCACGAGTTATATCAAGCCATTTACATTATTTAGATGAATATAGAAAATACATATTAACAAGTTGTCAATACGATGAAGAAAAAATGAATGACATTCATTCATTAATTTTATCTACGATGAAAAGGTATATTGATCTTTATTACAAAAGAGATATTAAAGGAGACATAGACATAATAATTGAAGATGCAAACAAAAAAATAAAACAAGTAAAGGATGGAGATATAAAATTGACAAATATAATGCCTGTTTCTGAAAATCAGTATATATATTAGTTGCTATTGATAAAAAAGATGAAAAAAAATTATTATTTTCTTGTTGCTATATGATTTTTGATGTTTTGAATTGCTTTGTGCAATAACAGCATCTTGTCCTAAAAAGTTTTATCGGACACTAATGAAATTAAATTAAATAAAGTATAACCATAAGCAAAAGTATATCCAAAAGCAATTGCGAAACTATCAGTTTCGCAATTAAGAAAGTTCTTTTTTGAGTTGTCTGCCGACAAAAGAAGATTTAATTTTATTGAATTATTATTGTATAAATGTATAAATAGATAATTATAAAAATCCATACTTCCGTTAGGACAAAACAAAAGCCGCTTGGCGGTCCGTTAGGAAAAATAAATGCCTGTTGCAGGTAAAGATATATTTGCAAATATAAATATTTTTTTTATATCTTTGCAACATTATATGTAATATTAATTTAACACTTAGTTTTATGGAAATAAATAAAAAGGTATATATAATAATTATTGGAATTGTTGGAGGTGTTATTACTGGGATTTTTGGAGGAATTGTTATAGGTATTTTGGGAGGGATTATTGCAGGTGTTGTTTTATCTTTAATTAATAGAAAAAAAACTAAGATAGAATAAAAAGGATTAATTGATTTATTGATTAGTTAGTTATTTCAAATGTAACTTGACTTCCTTTTTGCAAACCTAAAAGATCGGAGGCACTTGCTCTATTTATTGCAATTTGTATTTCTCCCCCACTTGCAACAGTAATTAATGGC
>JAISIT010000175.1 GCA_031261915.1 Candidatus Methanoflexus mossambicus | reverse complement strand
TTGGGTCTTCTTCATCAAAATATAGTGGTAACTTCATTTGTTTCACCAAATAAATATATGTTACTACTAATATATAAATATAACGATGAATTAGACCCTAAATTTAATTTTTATCAAATCATACAATGAACTTTAAAAATCAAAGAACAATACATATCAAAAAACACGAAAACAAGATCAGAATACATCTTAAAAATTTTTAATTTTCTAACACCCTATAATAAGTTATGATTATAAAGAAATTGGATCAATTCAAGCTAAATTTGGCTATGTAAAATTCAATCGGGGTTTTAATGTTCGCTCATGTAAGCTTATTGGTTCAATTTATTATTATTTTTAATATTTTTTCTTTCCATTCTTTTTTGTAATTTATTTTATATTGAATTATAATCAAATATTTTTTTCTAAATATTTTTTAGATATTCCTCTAAACATATTTAAATAAGGTCTGATTAGTGAATGTCTATTTTCAGTATTATTAACATGGGTTATTTCCACTTGCATATTGTTTAATAGAATGATTTATGAAAAAATGTTTTTTAACAAGTTTGTGAGATTCTAAATAAGAATATATTGTAAAATCATCTGTATAACCTGTTACAGGAGTTTTACAAAGTTTATTTATTAATTCCCATATTAATTTTTTAGAAAGATTTTTAGCAACAAAAAATGTTGTAAATTTGGTTTTTCTTTCAACAATTGTTATTATAGGCGATTTATCACCTCCCCGATCTTTTTGCCTCTTCTTTTTAATCCTCTTTTTCTAGGAAAGTTTTTTTTATTATAGAGTATTACTTAAAGTTTGTAACCGTCAATATATAAATAATATATAAATAAATAGTTACAAAAGTTTCGTAATTCACTATACTTTAGAACCAAATGAAATATACATTTCATCGATTTCTATTTCAGCTTCTAAATTAGGAGTTTTTTTGTTTTTTGGAGACAACTTCTCTGAATAATTTAGCAATTCTATGAATAGCTTGTCTACTAGAAATTAATTCCTCAGACATCTGTTTAATACTTTTATTATCTAAATTAAACAATATATAAAGCATTTCCCCCATAGGTACTTTGCTTTTATTGAAAATTGTGTCTGTGAAATCATTAAAATTAGATCCACAAGATTTATAAGAATATCTATAAATCCTACCACATTTTACCTCTTTTATAAACTTCAAATGATTTATCATTTAGGACAATAAACACCATTTGACCAACGAATACTTCTAAAAATATCTATAGCCTTCTTCTCATCAGGAACAAACAAACCATTAACCAACTCACTCGACATCACATATAAATACATAACCATAAAACAATATAAATATTTGCACCAATACTCTTACATGAGCGATTTTTTTAATTTATTTGCTAATTTAACTACTTTTCTGTTTTTGTATTGATTTATTTCTTTTTTATATTTTTTATTTTGTTTTTTTAGTTTTTTAATTTTCTCATTTAGTTTATTTATTTGATTTAAATTATTATTCCTCTTTTCCTCATTTTCTCTTCTAATTTTATAATCATTATTTAATTTATTCTCATAATAATCATAAGTTCTACCTAAAAGTTCAATACTTTCTTTTGAATATAATTTAGAAAACAATTCCTTTGCATTAATAAAATCATCTTTTTTAGGTAAGTATTGCCAAGGTAAAGTTAATGCATTAAATATATCATCAACATCTTTTAAAGTATCTGTGCTGAGTTCAATAGCTCCAATATTTGGTATTAATGTATTCTCAACCGTTACTGGTTGAAGTTTATTTCCACTTAATATGGAAAATAAAACACAGTTAGAAATTCCATTCTGATTATAAATATTATAATTCGTATCATGAAGAATAATTATTCCATTTTCTTTCATGAAAGGTAAAATCATTAAGATATCTAAGAGTTCTCCAGGAACAGAGTGGACAGTGTCAAGTAAACATAAATCAAATTTACCTTTATCTTTAACAATACCTTCAATGAACTTTGATACGAAACCTCCTGCATAAAAATCCCACTTATTAAGGAGAGAGAGAGACATGTGTTTTTCAACTAAAAAACCTGTTTTTTTATTAGAATCCCTGTAATACTTTTCATTATAATCAATGGAAGTTAAAAAAGAATCATTAGAGTCTTTAATTGCATTAAGTATTATTAAACTTGAAGCACCAGCAGCAACACCTACTTCCAATATATTTTTAGGTTTTAACTCTCTAATAATTCCATTTAGAAATTTTTGTTCTGAAACTAACATTTCTGATAGTTCTAAATATTGACTAATATCATTTAATAATTCATTTTCATAATGTTCTGGTATGTTTTTAATTTTCATTTTATTACCTATTAAATTTAATATGGTATTTTAATGTTGTTTGTTTAACTAAATTCTGCTTTTTTAGTTGGAGATCTATTTTCTTCTTTTCCATGTAGAACATAATGGATTAATGGATTTTGTTTTATCTTTTGAACATCTTTATATTTTTTGAGGTAAATATTTTGTTTTGAATTTTTTCCCTCTTTAAATCCATGATAAATATAATGATTTTAGGTCCCTTTTTTGTAAAAAATTAGAGTATTTTTGTGTTTTTTTTTGAATGTGTTTCTTTTTTTCTTTTTTATTTAAGAGATCCATCATTTACACATATAATTTCAATATCTCTAAATGTCTGATTAACAACACTATCTAAACATTATTCAAGATATTTTTCAACATTATATACTGGAATAATCACTGAAATTTTAATATCATTCATTTAATCATATCTTTGATGCATAGATTTGAGTATCTATTTATTAAAAAGATTTCTAATTTTTCTAAGAGGCTTGGTAATTTTCCAGCTATTAGAATCTTTTATTTCTTTTAAAAGCTTTTTTTGTTTATTGATACTTTTTTCATATTTTCTTCTTTGATTATTTAATTTAATATTATATTCTTCTTTAATAATATTTAATTGCATTTCTTCAAATGAGTCTGAATTAACTATATTTTTATAAATATTTGATATGTTAATAGGTAGTTCTTCTAAATCTTTGGAAGATAATTTTAAACTAAGAAGCTTATTTTTTGATTTTTCAAAAAATGAGTCTTGAAAATCTCTATGAACTAGTTCCAACCAAACATTAAGTGGATATATTGAAAAAATAAAAAACTCTTGTTTATATTCTTTCATGAAATTATTATTATTTAAAAAAGATTCAACTTCATCAATAATTTTGAGAATATCAAAACTTTCTCTAGTTTTAAAAGTATAAGACATCGTAGCTTCTGGATGACCTTTTCTATAAAAATTTAAATATTCTGGACAGAAAGAAATTCTGTCTGCTCTTAACAATACTTGAACATGAAAAGGAACATCTGCATACATTAAATTATCAAAATAAAAATCATCAAAATTATTTAGAAATTCTTTTTTATACAATTTATTCCATGCAACCACTTTGCTATTCAAGACTTTTGGTTTGATTTGCTCATGAGTAAATATGAAATCATTGAAATTTGTTTCTTTATCAAAATAATGTTCATGATTATATCCTTTTGAATAATCATAACTATCCTTAGTTGTATAATAATCGACTGATTTAAATATAACTAAATCTGAATCATTTGAAATAGCATTGTTATAAATTTTTTCTAATGCATCTGTTGTAATCCAATCATCATTATCAAGAAAGAAAACATAATCGCCTGAAGCTATTTTAAGTCCCTCATATCGACTTGGAGCTCCTCCTTTATTCTTTTGATCAATTATGATAAATCGAGGATCTTTTTTAGAATATTTATTCAAAATATCAATAGAACTATCTGTAGAACCATCATTGACACAAATAATCTCAATATTTTCTAATGTCTGATTAACTACACTATCTAAACATTTTTCAAGATATTTTTCAGCATTATAAACTGGAATAATTACAGATATTTTGGTTTCATTAGTCATGATAATTACTCTCTTTAATTATTTCACAAATTTTATCAACAGTATCTTTATTTAATTCACCATAAAAAGGTAAACATAACACTTTATTCTTAATGTCATTAGCTATTGGTAAATTATCTTCTGAAGAAGATTTTAATACTTTATAAGGTTCAAAGTCAGAACAAATAGGATAAAAATATTTTCTTGTATAAACATTATATTCTTTTAATCTATTATATAATTCATCTCTTGATATATTAAAGTTATCCTCAATAACAATTGGAAAATATTGAGTAGAAAGAGTTACATTTTTTGGAGCTTTTGGAATCCTAATACCTTCAACATCCTTTAAATTTTCGATATAGGACTTTCTAACTTTCATTCTTTTATTTTTTTCTTCTTCAAATAAGTCAAGATTAAGTAAACCAATAGCTGCTTGGATTTCATTCATTTTTCCATTAATACCAATATCTACAACTTCTTCTTCTCCTATTATTCCAAAATTCCGAAGATTATAGATTTTATCCCTAAGTCCATCATTGTTGTAGCTTAAACAACCACCTTCAATAGAATTAAAGAGTTTAGTAGCATGAAAACTAAACATTGTTATATCCCCAAAGTTTCCAATACCTACACCATCAATCTCACTTGAAAAAACATGAGCACCATCATAAATAACTTTAAGATCATGTTTTTTAGCTATTTTATCAATTTTATCAACATCACATGGAAATCCATAAACATGAACAGGTAAAATAGCTGAAGTATTATCAGTGATTTGTTCTTCAATTTTAGAGGGATCGATAGTCATAGTATTAGGTTCAATATCACAAAATACAGGATTTAAATTATTCCAGCTTATTGCATGAGGAGTGGCTGCAAAGGTAAAAGGAGTAGTAATAACTTCACTTCCAAGAGGCAGATCCAGAGCTTTAAGAGCTGTTAAAAGAGCTATTGTCCCATTATTAAACACAGAAACATTTTTTACTTTCAAAATCTCTTTTAATCTATTTTCAAATAGATTATGTTTTTCACCATGGTTAGTAACCCATTTTTTAGCAAATATATCTTCTAAAATTGGATTTAAATCTTTTAAAGAAGGTATTATCGGTTTAGTGACTAATATTGCTTCTTCAAACTTATTCATTAAAATTCCTCTCAGAAATATCATCTAAATATCTATTATAATTTTCTAAAACAGCTTTTTTATTTCTTTCTTTAAGTTTTTTATTTCCAATATAAACTCCCCAAGGTTCTAAATCTTTTGTTACAACAGATCCCGCCCCAACAGTTGCTCCTTCACCTATAGTAACTCCAGGTAATACAACACTATTTGCACCAATTATAGAAAATTTTCCTATTGATATTTTTTCTCTTTTTGTATTTCTATATTTCTCATCAATTGTAGAATTTCCAAATCCCCAGTTAGTAAAGTCATCTGTTCCTGTTAAAATCCTGCAACCTTGAGAAATAGCTACAAAGTCTTCTATAATAAGTTCCTCTCCTCCAGTTAATGAAGAAAAACTAGCAATATGAACATTATTTCCAATTTTCATAGGTGCTGTGGCATAAATTAATACAAAATCATCTATTATGATATTTTTTCCAAATTCAATGTAATCTAAACCAATTATTTTCGTGAATTCGAATAATGTTATATCTTTAATATTAATTTTATTCATTTTGAATCTCTCTTAAAACTTTTTCTAAAATCTTTATTCGAGGTAATATCTGATTTTCATAACTATAAATCTTTTTGATTCTATTCAGCTCTGTCAACTTAATGAATTATTTATACAATTTTCATATTTCCATATTACAAATTGGAAGATTTATTTATAAATGATTCGAGTTTTTAATGAACTAAAATGATATTTATGAAAACATTTTTCTTAAGTTGACAGTAGTGGATTTATTATATCCATTATCACTTATTTCTTTTATTTTTTAGGATTTTTATTATAATATTCAATAATTTTAACAATATCTTCAAACTCAGGAATAATTACTATATCTTCTTTGTTTTTAAATTTTGTGTTTAGATTTAATTCATTAGTGCAAAAAAATAGCTAATTTATTTAATCCTGCTTCAGTACATGATGCTGTAGGGAATCCATCAAAAAACCCTTCAGAAAGTTTAAAAGGTATGTTTGGTGATAAAATAATATCTTTATCTTCTATAATTTTATTAAGATAATTTATAGTATTCGACGAAACTTTTATTAATAATGTGGTTTATATTTTATTTTATGGTGGGTAAAAGTAAAGTTGTAATTGAGGAACATATGACTCTTCCTGAAATTTTAAGTGAAATAAAAAAGCGTAAAATTGAATATGAATTGACTGAAAGATTAATTTTTATTTCTGATTTATTTAAGGGATTTAGTGTTCCAACAGCATCTAAAAATATTGGAGTTTCGCATACAGCAGGTTATGATTGGTTGGAAAGATGGAATAAAGAGGGTTTAGATGGTTTGATTCCTAAATATGGTGGCGGTAGACCTTCAGGGCTTTCAAAAGAGGATCTAGAAAGATTGGATAAAATATTGCTGAAAACCCCTAATTTGACTAATGATAATGTTTTTGATATTATAAAATATGAATTTGGCATTGAATATTCGGATAGGCATATTTCTAGGATACTTCGAAAGTTAAATTATACATATACCAAGCCTTACATGATTTATAAGAAAATGCCAGAAGATGCCGAAGAACAGCTTAAAAAAAACTTCTAAAATCAGTTTAAACAATGATATTGTTGGTTTTGATGATGCTTCTCGTTTTGATAATCATCATTCATCTGGAAAAACATGGCATAAAAAAGGAGTAAAAAACACGATCATTAACTCATTAGGAAAGAAACAATCAGTCAATGTCATTGGATTTCAACCATTAAATGGAGTTCCAGTTTTAAGTTGTCCTGAAAGGAGTAATAGAGCAACATTCTCAATTCATCAGTTTGATGTGAGAATACTTAACATGGAAAATGAAAAAGTTGCAAAAATACTCTATAAATTCACAAAATGTTCAAAATTAAATGAAGAATTCATTAAAAATGAATTAAAGAGTGAAATGCCAAACAATGATGAATTAAATGAACAAATCACTGCTGCTACAAAAAAACCATATGAAAGTCAAACAGCATTAAACAAAAGAATAAACAGAATATTTGATAAAATCAATGCTAAAAGCAAAGTAATAGTTGATATACAGGAACTAATAATTTATAATTGGATGAAAGAAAATCAAGAGATAACTGATGAGTTAAAAAAAGAAAAAAAATTGTTATAATTTTAGATAACCACTCTGCTAACTTATCTAATTTAGCAAAAGACGTTGCAAAATTTTTAAACATAAAATTAATATACCTACCCCCATACTCACCTAAACTAAACCCAATAGAACAAGTATGGAGAACAATGAAGAAAAAAAATCTCTACAATCGATTTTGAGACTATTGAAAATCTTTTAACTAAAGTTAAGCATTATTACTCGAAATATGTAGAAGAAAAAACTTTCACAAACAAACGGATCAAAAAATTCATTAAGAAAAGTTAAGTCTAATACTATAAAA
>JAISIT010000172.1 GCA_031261915.1 Candidatus Methanoflexus mossambicus | reverse complement strand
AGAACAACAACAGTTGAAAGAACTAATCTTTTATTCTGCATATCCTACAGGATATATAACTGGTACCAAGTAAAAACCTTGAAAAAACAGGAAAAAGAAAATTTAAATCATTACAATGGATCTAAAACTGTTACAAGAAAAAACAAGAAAGAAACCAGTATTTGTTTCAATTTATTCAATGGTGTGGCAGATAAAATCCAAATGGCAAAAAAATACAGGAAAAGAAAAACAAAAGAACAAAATATGAGATGGTTAAAATTCAAACCAGAAAAAAAGAAGAAAAAAGAAAAAAGAAAAAAGTATTAAAAAAGAACCCAAACATAAAATTTGTCCTGTTAAAAAACTAAGACATACTTTTAAATACAATTTTTCTTAATTAATCTTCATGATTAAGAGTGTTCGCCAAAACTTTTAAAGGCACATATTTGTTTTGATTTTTATAGTGACTAATTAAATCATTTATTAAAATAAATTATTTTATTTTAATTTTTTTTTAAATAAAATAATTATTAAACTCCATTATTTTTATCTTTTTTAAGTCTAAAAAAAAGATTTTTTTCAATGTCTTTTTCTTTTATTTAAAGACAATATAATTAAAAATTTTAAATTTACTTATTTTTAAACTTTCATTTTATTTTAAATTTATTTTTATTAATTTTTTAATAAAAATTATATTTATAATATCTTTATTTTTATTTTGAAAATTTTATATTATCCTATATTCTTTATTTAACCTATATTCTTCTATTTTTACTTAATTTAATCTATTTAACCTAATTTCTTCATTAAATAAAAATCAAAAATAATATATATTTGTTTTTATTTTAGTTTTTTTATTTAATTATTATTTATTATATTAAATAATAGTATTTATATGATTAAATACTTAATAATAAGTATTAATTAAATATTTTTTATATTTAATTAATTTTTAATTAATATTTTTTTTTAGTTAAAAAGAAATTTTTTTTAAAATGGAGTTATTAGGTGATTTTAAATGTCGTATAGGAAAGATGAAGATTTTAACAAGAAAACTCTTGTTAAAAAGTTGAGAAAAATTGGGAATGATAGTGATAAGGCTATAGAGGTTGTTGAGTTGGTTTTTTCAAATTATTTTGCTCCTGTTAGAAAATTTTTTCATGATAAGTATTGGGATAGAGGTGGTTTTCCTCGTTATAATCCATCTATGATGCTTATTATTTTGCTTTATGCTAATATGATGAAAATATTTAATTTTAACAGTATTGCTTATGAAATAAGGCATAATGATATATTTAAAGTGATTTGTTGTAATCATGAGATTAGTGATAAAACTTTCGCTCGTTTTTTTTATGACAATGAATGTGAAATTTATCAATTAATTTTTACTTGTATTTTAAATAGTATTAATAAGTATTTACCTATTTTCACTGAAATAAATTGTGGTGATGGTTCTTTTGCTCTTTCTCAAGCTTCTAAATATAATACTATGAAATTAGAACATTTTGAATTATTGAAAAAAGTAAGTGAAGCTGGTTTATTATTAAATTATCATAGAAATAATGAACGATACTTGAAAGAAATAGAGATAAAAATAGAAAAAGAAAAGAAAAAAGGAAATAAGTATAAATTAGTATTATTGGATATGATGAAAAAGCGACCAGGTTTATTTACTAAGTCTATTGGTAAAAAGATTCCGTTATATGAAGAAGAGTTTAATGAAAATCCTGATTTAAATTTTGTTTTTATTAATGATCATGAAGCTCGTTTAATGAAAACTAAACAAGGAGATTGGGATGCATGTTATAATATTCAATTAATGGAAAATACTAATCATATAATTTTAGCTTGTCCTGTTTCTCAAGAATATAATGATAAAAAAGTCTTCAAAGAATTAATACCTGAATTAAATAGTGTAATTGATTCTTTAACAAGTATTTCTCCTGAAAACTATGAAGATATTAATGTTAAAGTAATCACTTTTCTTTTAGATTATGGATATTTTTGTGATGAAACATTAGAATATATAAAAGATAATGATTTAGATACAATAATTGATACTACTCTTAAAATATTAGAAAAAGGAGAAAATCTCGCACTTTCACCAGAACAAATAAGTAAATTGAAGAATTTATCTTCTAAAAAGAATTTAAGATATGATCCAGAAAATAATCAGTATATATGTATTAATGGGGAAAGTTTCATTTTTCAAAAAACAGAGAAAATAAAAAGTGAAGAAAAAAAAGACATACCTGTTATTTTTAAAAAAGAAAAACATAGTTATAAGAATGATTCTTGTAAAAATTGTCAATACAAAAATGAATGTGCGAAAGGAAATGATTATAGGATAATTACAGATAAAATAAGTATTTTAAATCATGAAATGAGAATTAAAAGACATACAATAAAAAATGAGGAAGTATATAAAATTCGATGGAAAACAGTTGAATCAGGCTTCGGATTTTTAAAAGGAGAAATTAAAAATATTTGCTTGCGAACAAGAGGTAAAAATAATGTTCAAAAAGAAATGTATATACGATGCTCGGCATACAATATAACACGATTAATAACAATAAAAAACCAAATAAATAATGAAATAGAATGTAAAACAACATAAAAAATTATATTAATTTGAAAAAAAAAAGGAAATAGGGCTTTATTTCTTTTTTTTTATAATATTTTTTTTTACCAACTATTCTTTTTTATTTAAGTAAAATATAGCAGGACTTTTTTTTATCAAAATTAAGTAATACTTTAATGGTTATTTGTATTATTTTAACATGCTAAATCATTATTTTTCATAATAATATTTATAGCTAAAGCTATAAATATTTATATTAATTGATAAAATTTCTTAAGAATTAGTTTGTTTTAAAATATTTTCATTTGTTAAATATCTATTTTTTAATTATTATATTAAAATAGAAACATTATTAAATATTTAAACTAATTATAAAATTTTGTCAAACACTCTAAATATTAATTTAGTAATTTATTATCAGAAGTCTCTATTTTATCAACAACTTTTTGACCTTCTATTGCCATTTCAGAGAATTGGTTTATGGTTTGTTGCATTTTAGGAAGAGCTTCTAATTTATATTTATTTATATCTTCTATTGCACCAATAGCTTCAGTAAAAGATTGTTTAAGAACTTCTGGAGAAAGCATTGTTTCCATACTTTGTTTTTGTATCTCTTTTCCTTGTTGATTAAGCATTTTAGAAGTGCTTGCAATTATATCTTCTGTTGTTTTATTAAGCATTTTTAATTTATCCATGACAATTCTTTGATTATATAATGCACCTGCAACCATGACACCTGTTCTAAGAGCTGTGATAGTAACATTTTTCGCACGATCAACACCACGAATAAGCTCTTTATTATTTCGTCTAACAACATTTAAAGATATAATACCTTGTTGATTTACAACAATCACTTGTTGCATATCCATAATTCTTTGACGAAGAGGGAACAATACTTCTTCACGAACAAATTGTATTTTATCTTCATCAACATCTTCAAGCTCAGCTTTCTTAATTTGAACTTCAATAGATGAATCCATCATTTTTCCAAGCTCAATATCCTTCATTAACTTTTTAGTTAAAGCCCTTAGATGATCTTCTTCACTTTGAAGAGTAGTATTATCATTTTGTAATGTTTTAGCACCCATATCAAGAGATTTTACTATATTATCAATAGCTCCTTGTGCTTTTTCATATTTTTTAAAATATTTTCTAATAGGATTAAATAAATTACCTAAAATTCCTTTTTTTGTAAAATCAAGTGGTGTTGGATCTAAATCTTTAATTTGTATTTCTAATTCTGAAAGTTTATCCCCAACTTCTTTTGATTCTCCTCCTTGTTTATCAAAGTCTTTAAATCTTC
>JAISIT010000308.1 GCA_031261915.1 Candidatus Methanoflexus mossambicus | reverse complement strand
AATAAAAAAAGAATAAAAAAAGAATAAAAAAAGAATAAAAAAAGAATAAAAAAAGAATAAAAAAAGAATAAAAAAAGAATAAAAAAAGAATAAAAAAAGAATAAAAAAAGAATAAAAAGCAATTAGTATAAAAACAATACAAAAATAAAGTCAAAAATAAAATAAACTCAAAAATAGAGTTAAAATAAGTATTTAAAATTTAACTGTATTGATTTCTAACTAATCGAGTAACATAACCAGCAATTTTATTTCTTAAATGTTTAGTGCTGACAGTGGAATATTCAGCTACCAACTTTTTATTTTCATCAAAATCCTTGGTAAATTTACCTTTATGAGTTTCTATAAGTTCTTTTGCTAATCTTTTTACGAATGAAGTTCTAATATTTCCCATTACAATATCTCCTAAAAATTTTCTTGAATATTTATATTTAAAACCATATTAAGGGTTTTAAATCAATATTAAACATTAAATTGTTATTAAATATTAAATTGTTATTAATTTTTAGCATAATATAATAAAATTATTTACTTAAGAATTTTTCTTGTTCAGATTTATTTAAATCCGTTAGAAGTTTAATAATCTTTAAAATTATTTTACTATCAAGATTATGTTCAATAGCTAAAGATTTAATATTATTAAAAACAATATTTTCACGTTCTTTATCATAAATATCATTACCTAAATAGTTTTTTGCAGTGATAATATCTAAAGAAAGAGAAGTTCTCTTATCAATTAATTCAATAATCTTTTTATCAATATTATCTATTTTTTCTCTTGAATTTTTAAGTAATTCTTGAGCATCACCAATAGTTTTAATATTATCATATTTTTTACTATTCATATTACCAATAGATCCTGATTCATTGATAAAAATTTAAAAAGATAATTATTCGTCGATGTATTGAATGCCTTGATTATCTACATTGGTTTCTATCACTTTACCATCATAAGAATTCCATATATCTTTTACATCGTCTTTAAATTCATCATTAACAACAGCAACAAAAGCAGAACCTGTACCAGATAAACCTGAAGCTAAAGCTCCAGCGTTTAATGCATCAATAGCTATTTGAGTATCAAAATTTAAAGCTGCAGAATATAAAATTCCATTTAAGTTTAAAGCTTTGAAATAATCTTTTTTTCTTGCAAAATCGAATGCTAACTCCACATAGGGTGCCAATAATTTCATCTTTTTCACATCGGAGTTTGCAGTATTAGACATTATGTCTGGCATATATATTAATACTTTATTGTTTTCCATTTTTTCTTTGATAATAATTTTCCGCTCAATATTATTTGTAACAGCTATTCCGCCAAAAAAAGAAGCTGCCGCATCATCAAAAGCACCAGTAATTGAAACTTTCGTAATTAAAGATGATTCAATAGCTAAATTTAATATTTCATAAGGTTTTAAAGGTTTTAAATTAAATTCATTAGCAACTAAATCACCAACTAATTTTGTAACTCCATTGGATAAAGCACTGCTACTTGAAAGACCTGATGCTTGAGGTAAACTAGTTTTAGTCGATATTTCAACTCCTGTTTCAACATCATAAAAATCTAAAACATTTTCAATGCAAACATGCATTAAATTAGTATCTGCACCTATATCACTGGAACATTTAATACCAGAACTAATTAATTTCCCTTTTAAAGATATATTTAATCCAATACCAAAAGCAGCACCAAATCCAGTTGAAATAGCATTCACAATAGTCGCAGATCCTGGAGACTTAAGAATTTTTTTCATATCACACCAAATTACATTGCAATTTATAAATTTACATTGCAATTATACTAAACATTTAAATAAATTAAATAAAAAAATTTTAAAAATAATAATTAAAATTAAATTAATTAAACTAATAGATATAACTATACTAAATTAAACTAAAATAAACTAAAATAAATAAAAAATAAATAAAAAATAAATAAAAAATAAAAAATACAATAAGAAAAATAAAAAACAATAAAAAAAGACGAAAAATATAAATGATATTAAATACATATAATTTAATGTTATTTTATAGATAACTAACTATTTAAAATTAAAAATTTATATAATAACAATTTTAAAAAATAACAATTTTAAAAATTATATTTTATATATTATATTTTTCATATTATAACTTATTTATCTATAATATATTATATTTATCTATTAATTATCATATAATCTTATTTACTAATATTTTTAATCTATTTACTAAATAAATTAAAATAAATTAAAATAATTAGTTTTATTAATTTTAGTTTATTAAAAATAAATGATTTTTAAAAGTATTTAAAAAATTTAAAACTATCATTAAAATAAATTTAAAATAAATTTTTATCAAAACTTAATTTATAGAAGTTATAAACGATTTATAGATAATTTATAAAATAATTTATAGATTAACATACAATTAAATAAAATCAACAAAAAGGACTGATAAAATGACTGATGTAGAAGTATTCGTATCCTCAACTTGCCCATATTGCCCTATGGCAGTGGATGTAGTAAAAGAAGCACAAGAAAAACTTGGAAACTTAAATATTGAAGTAATTAACATTATGGACGATAGAACAAAAGCTCTTGAATACCAAATAATGGCTGTTCCAGCTATTGCGATTAATGGTGCTGTTGAATTTGTTGGAGCTCCTACAATAGATCAATTACTTGAAAAATTATAATTTAATTTGTTTAAATTATAATTTAATTCGTTTTACTAATTTTAATTCAATATCTAAAAAAAGAAGTGATAATTTATTTTTTATTTTTAGTTCTATTTTTAGTTTTATTAATTTAATTAAAAGTTTTATTAATTTGATTAAATATACTTATCAATTTACTTTTTACAATAAAATTAATTACAATAAATAATTTAATTAGATATAAAGTGTTTAAATAAATAATAAATTCTACTAGAATTAAAATTAGGTGTAATAATTATTTATATGATTAAAACATTTATAAATTAATCTTTTTTTTAAATTTTTCAATTTTAAAACCTAAACTGATGTTATGAAAAATAAAACTTCTATTTTTGATAAAAATAAAAAGAAAAACTTAAGTTTAGGAATAAGCACTGGAACAATAGCTACTGCAACTGCAATAGTTGCATTAAAATCACTTATTGACCATAATAGTGAAAATTTAAATTGTGTTGAAGTTAAAGCTCCATATGGACAATTATTTGTTGAAATATCAGAAATTAAAAAGGTTAATAGCTTTAAATCCATTGCATCCGCAGTTAAATATCCATATTATGATCCTGATGTCACTGTAAATCATAAAATAAGTTCAGCTATTGAATTAAAAGATAAAACCTCAGAAGATAATGAAAAAATACAAATCATTGGAGGATCTGGTGTTGGAATAGTTACAAAACCTGGACTTCAAGTAGAAGTTGGAAAACCAGCTATTAATCCTGTTCCTCAAAAAATGATAAAAGACAATTTAAATGAACTTATTCCCAAAGATAAAATAGCTATTGTTGAAATATCCGTTGAAAACGGTGCAGAAATAGCTAAAAAAACTATGAATCCTCGTTTAGGAATTATTGGAGGTATTTCCATCCTTGGAACAACAGGAATAGCTAAATCTTTTGATGATGAATCTTGGAAAAAATCTTTAATTTGTCAATTAGACATAGCTATTGCCCAAAAAGTTAATAAATTAATTTTTGTCCCAGGAAATATTGGTGAAAAATATGCAATAAAACATTTAAATGCAAATAAAGACCAAATTATCCAAATGGGAAATTTTGTAGGTTTTATGTTTCAAAATGCGAAAGAAAAAGGAATAGAAGAGTTAATTTTATTCGGACACATTGGAAAACTTGTTAAAATAGCTGGTGGAATATTTAACACTGCAAATAAAATTGCAGACAGCCGACGAGAAATTTTCACATGCCATACGGCATTATGTAGAGGAAGTTTAGAAATTATTCACCAAATATATAATTCTAAGACAAGTGAAGATATGTTAGCTATTTTAAAAAAAGAAAACCTTGATAAAAAAGTTTTAAAAAGTATTAGCAATAGTATTATTGAAATTATTAAAAATAGATATAATATAACTATTAATTTAATTATTATCGACATTAAAGGAAATATTTTAATTAAAACTTAAATTTAATCAATTAGTATTCTATATTATTTGTTAATATCTAATAATATCCAATGACATACGATAATATCCAATAATATCCAATAATATCTACTAATATGATCATATTATCTATTATTAATTATAATTTATTCATATTTACTTATAATCGGATAAATATACTGATTTACTAATGAAAAATAAAAATAAAAATAAAGGAAATGATTTTATGGTTAAAAAAGTTGAAGTTTTTATTTCTCCAACATCCCCAGTATCTGCAATGGCAGTGAAAACTATGGCAGAGATTTCAAATGACTTAAAAAATGAAATTAATGTTTCTATAATTAATATTTTAGAAGATAGTGAAAAAGTATTTCAATATAATATAACTGACCTTCCATCCATTGTTATTGATGGAAAATTAGAATTTATAGGAGTTCCAGATAAAAAACAATTATTAAATAAACTTAAAAGCAATTCAAATATTAATAACATATTAAATAATAATAGTAATAGTAATAATACTTATAGTAATAATAATTATAGTAATAATAATTATAGTAATAATAAAGAAGATAAGAACAATAATGTAAACAAGCATAACAATAAAGATAATAAAAAATTAACACATTTAACTGAAAATGGAGTTCATATGGTTGAAGTTGGTGAAAAACCAACACAAAAAAGAATAGCTATTGCTAAAGGAACTATAAAACTTCAAAAAGAAACAATTGCCAAAATAAAAAATAATAAAATAGAAAAAGGAAATGTTTTAACAACTGCACAAATCGCAGCAATCACATCAATCAAAAATACTTCAAATATCATTCCATTATGTCATCCTTTACAAATTACAGGAATAACAGTTGATTTTGATATAAAAAATGATGAAATAAATGTTGAAACAAAAGTAAAAACCCTTGGACAAACAGGAGTTGAAATGGAAGCTATTACAGGAGTAAGTGTTGCTCTTTTAACAATTTGGGATATGGTTAAATCAATTGAAAAAGATAATGAAGGACAATACCCAAATACTGCAATTACAAATATCCATGTTATAAAAAAAGAAAAAATTTAATATGAACTTAAAATTAAACACTCCATAACTTAAAATTTTAAAAATAAAAACTTTAAAAGGAAAAAATATTTTTACAAATATTAGTTTTCAAATGCTCTTGGATAAATCAATTATAATACAATTTTAATAATTAAATATATTAAATTAAACTAAATTAAAATTAAAATTAAAAAATTAAAATTAAAAAATTAAAATTAAAAAATTAAAATTAAAAAATTAAAATTAAAAAATTAAAATTAAAAAATTAAAATTAAAAAATTAAAATTAAAAAATT
>JAISIT010000182.1 GCA_031261915.1 Candidatus Methanoflexus mossambicus | reverse complement strand
GCTATTATCATGTTATTAATTGGGAAAAACATAGTCATTTCTTGTAAGGTTAAGGTTTGACCTCCTCTTCTTGCAACAGCTATTGGACCACCAACCATCCATTCAAGAAAATTATCAGTGCTTCGAGAAACTTTTCCTATTCTCTGAAGTGCTGCCATTATATCTCCTCGGGCTGTTCCGAAATAAACAGGTGCTGCAGGAATAAATCCATCAGCTTCTCTTAATTTCTCTATGACATCTTCTAAACCATCTCCAAGCACACAGTTTCCTTTTTCTATACATTTATTACAAGCAATACATGATTGGATTTTCATTCCTCTTAAACTAATAATGTCTGCTTCTAATCCATTTTTTTCAATTTCTTTTCTACAAACTTCTAAAACATCCATTGTATTACTTTCTTTTCTTGGACTTCCACTTAATAAAACTACTTTTGACATAATATCTCACCTAATATTCATAAAAATTATAAAAATTATAAATGTTATAACAATATTATATTATAACTTTATTTTCAATTATATTAAAATTTTCCTAATAGAGGTTGTCAAAAGTTGTGGAGTTTTGGCCCTATGGGTTTTTTGATCCATGTTTAATGATAAATATTCGAATATTCCTTGATTTATTTTGTATTTTTTCTTAGTTTCTTTAGGATTGGAACTACTATATCCTTGTTCAGCTTGATTTGATGTTCGTGGTATGAAATTGTCTTTGGCGAATTGTAAAAATCTTAAAAATTTAGGAACTGCTTTATCGCGAATATAATCAGCTAAATATACTCATAAAACCATGTGTTTTATCTGACAAGGTTTTAAACCTTTCTAAACATACTTTCTCACCATAAGTTCTGAATACATTCTCTAATTCGTTTAAATTACGAAATTTTCACCTGATTATAAGCGTATCATACTCATTTTTCTTTAATTCATCCATTACTTTTTCTTGAACATCTTTAAACAAATGAAATACAGATCGTTGATGTTTAAAACCTAATTCATCAGCTATTATAGAATATGTGCTAAAACCATCAGTTGTTATGCTTATTCTATTCTGATTTTCAGTTACTGTTTCTATTAAGTCTTTCATAGCCCCGTATGTTCGATGTTCCATTATTTCTTCAGCAATAGTGCTTTAATGAATGCATCATACATTGTTACTCTAAATTTTCGTTTATTTTCTATATTTATGAATTGCTCACCAATAACATAATATCCAGACAACTTATCAATTCGTCTTCTAATTCTATTTTTAGTTTTAATTATCTCTGTTTCATCAATTGTAAGATAATTTTTAATTGTTTGATGAGAAATATCTAATCCTAAGAAAATTTTAAAATCATCTCTGATGCTCCTCAGAGATTCGGGTCTATTAAGCACATTTTACCTTGTTTTTTTCCTTTATTGAAGTGAAAATGTTTTAAATATTTCTTTAATAACATCCGAGCTTGTTGAAAATTTTCTACTGGATTTTTTACAATAATGCCTTAGTAAATGGATTTTCACTTTCTGATTATTTTCAAATCGTGGCTTAAGCGTGTGAAATCCTTGTTTTATATAATCTGATTCACCACACCAAGAACAAATAGGCTTTATCATTCCAAAATACTTATCTTTAAGAATATGAACGTTTCATTTAGTATTTTTAATTTCTAGTGCTTTAAATAATCTTTCTTCAATTTCTCCTCAAAATCAATTTTTTCATCAGAAAAATCGAAAAGTTTAAGTTGTATAAGCCCAATATTATTAATCAAGGTAGATTTACTAATAATTATCATTTTAACAAGTCTACCCATTATAATATATATAATTATCTGTTTAATTCTAAAAATAAATATTTATCAAATATTTCAAGTGTAAAAATCACCAATCATCAATTTTAAATGTAAAAAAATCATTAAAAATCGCTTTATCAAAAAATCTAAATAAACTAAAATTCGAAAAAAAACTCCAAATTTTTTACAACCTCATACTAAAAATATTTTTAGATGATTTAATATTAAAATTAAACAAAAAGAAATAATTCTTATCGTGATATTATGCAGAATGTTATTTTTTGTAAAATTGGTTGGATGAAATACTATAATGGTATCTCAACTATGGACAAAATAGAAAATGGTGGAAAATATGTCGATGAAACTGGAATAGGGCACGAAATATATAATTTTTCACCAATCAATGGTAAATATTATGGTTATGTTAGAACTCCGAGAGGAAGCAATCTAAATTTAAAAAGAATCAAACAAAATTCAAATGAGAAAGGATATATTGATAATATATTAGTTATATGGGTAGCAACTAATCCTAAAGGAGGAGTTTATGTTGTTGGATGGTATAATAATGCAAGAGTTTTTAAAATGTATCAAAATCATTCTCAAAAAACAATAAATTCATTTAAAGAGAAATTAGGTGAAAAATATCCTTCAGGTGGTGATTTTGAGTATATATTTGAAGCAAAAATAGAAGATTGTATATTAATAGATGAAAAAGATAGGAAATTGAAAGCACCTAAAAAAATTTCAGGTCAAAGCCCTATATGGTATGGAGATTGTAAAGAAGATTCTAAATGTCAATCTGATACAGAAAAAATTTTTCATTTTATTGATGAAATAATCCAAAATGAATCGAATTTAAATAAAGAAAATGCAATGCACCTATTCAAATGTTATGAATCAAGTATGAAAGGAATCATTGAAAATAAAATGTATGCTTCTAATCGTAAAATTAATGGTCTTAATAAAGGAGATCTAATACTTTTAGCAAAAGAAAAAAAATCTCTAAAAAATAATGAAAAACCAATTCAATATGTAATGGAATATGTTAAAACTGAAATAGATAATAAAAACAAAAGTGAGGAAATTTGGGGGCATAAATGGAAATATTTATATATTGGAAAGAGTTTAAAGCCTGTGGAAAATTTTGATATAGTTGAATGGCAAACATCAAGTGAAAACTATGATCCACCAACCTTTAAACAAATTGCAAAAGAAGATGAAGAAGTAATATTAAGCTTTATTGAACCAACTGTGGAAACAGAATTTCCTATACTGGATATTGAAGCTGATGGATTTGATGATGAAGGAAAACTCACTAATGAGGAATATATAAAAAAACTCGATGAAAAATATAGTGAAACACCAGAATTTGAAAGAAAAGTAATTAAAGCCATCAAAAGACCTTCATCAGGATTATCAAATGCAATAAAAGAAAAACATGGACATAAATGTATGATATGTGGTTATCCTGGATTTGAAAAAAAGAATGGTAAAAAATATGCAGAAACTCATCATATGATTGAATTAAATAAAAAAGCTCCTAAAACACTTCAAAGTTGGAATATTATAGTAGTATGTTCAATATGCCATAAAAAACTTCATTATGCGGATGTAAAATATGAAGAAGCAGATAATGGATGGAAAATAATTTTAGAAGGAAAAGAATACAATTTAAAACATTGGAATGAATTTAATTAATAATAATTATTACATATATTAATAAAATTTACTCATATTAGTACTTTAAAAATTAAATTGTTTTATATGGTGTGATTTTATAGGTATAATCCAACTCTGTCAACTTAAGAAAAATATTCTAAATTCTTCATGTCAAAAGCCGTTTTTCATGAAATCTTATTTAAATGAATAAATGATTTTTATAAAAATTAAATGAAAAATCCTTAAGTTGACAGCATTGTATATAATATGTAAAAAATTTTTTAGAATAAATAGTAAATTACCCCTATAAATAGATATAAATTACTATTACAAAATAATATTTAAATATAGCGGTTATTAGAAAGTAAAAATTGATTTAAGATTGAAAAATAAACTATATATAGAAATAAAGTTAAAAAGTAGCAAAATTTATAAAAGAATGGAAAAATAAGATAAAGATGTAAAATTTAGCTATTTAAAAAAATTATATAAAAGTATAAAAAATAAATAAAAATAAATTTATAAAAAAATAATATTAAAAAGAATAAAAATTAAGCTCCTGCGCCTTCTAAAGCAGATAAGCAATGACAATCATAATCTTCAGGAAGATTTTTTATTGTAGCATAAATTAAATCAATTAATTCTACTTTTTTTATCTCCATAATTTCAATAACTTCATCCATTGTAAGTTTATTTGGAGAAATT
>JAISIT010000160.1 GCA_031261915.1 Candidatus Methanoflexus mossambicus | reverse complement strand
GGGGTAATACCTGGTCTCGTTTCGATCCCAGAAGTTAAGTCTTTGGCGTTTTGTATTGTGTACTATGGTTTTCTATGGGAATTTCATTTCACTGCCAAACCTTTTTTTTATTTTTTGGTCAATTATTACTTTTTTCTATTTTATTGTTAATCATTTAATTATTATTTAATAATTACTTTTTTTTTGATATTGTTTTTTCTTATTTTTTGATATTGTTTTTTCATTTAATTATTCTTTGCTTATTATTTTTTTGCATTTTCTTATTTTGGTTAAGGTTATAACAATTTTTTAAATTTATAATAATATTTAAATCTATTAAAAAATATAATATTAAATAAATAAAGAATAATTAAATTAATTTTCTATAATGTCAAATAAATAATGAATATATTAAATTGATTTTATATAATTTTATTTATAATTCTAATTATTTTAATATACTCTTAATTATTTATTAATTTCATTTATTAATTTCATTTATTAATTTTGTTTATTATTTTTAATTGTTATTTTTAATTGTTATATTTTATATTGATATCATTTTTATGGATAATATGACAAATACAATGGGAAATATTTTTAAAATTACAAGTTTTGGATCCAGTCATGGTAAAGCACTTGGTGCAATTGTAGATGGTTGTCCTGCAAATCTTAAATTAAGTGTTGAGGATATTCAAAAGGAATTAGACTTAAGAAGACCAGGAACAAGTAATTTAACAAGTCCTAGAGATGAAAAAGATAATGTTGAGATTTTATCTGGGATATTTAACGGAAAAACTGATGGAACTCCAATTTTAGCAATTGTTTATAATAAAGACAATAGATCTAAAGATTATTCGGAATTTAAGAATAAACCACGTCCTGGTCATGGGGATTATACTTGGAAATCAAAGTATGGGAATTATGATTACAATGGTGGTGGTCGAGGAAGTGGAAGAGTTACAATAGGTCATGTTATTGGTGGAGCAATAGCTTTAAAGATTCTTGAAGAATTTGGAATTAAAATTATATCTCATGTAACTCAAATAGGAGATATTAAAGGAAAAGCTGTTTCTTTTGATTCTATTGAAAAAAATGTATTAAAAAATTCTGTGGGTGCAAGTGATTTATCTGTAGCTAAAGAAATGGAAGAATTAATTTTAAAATTTAAAAAACAAGGAGATTCAGTTGGTGGGGTTGTAGAAACAATAGCTATTGGTGTTCCTCCAGGAATTGGCAATCCTGTGTTTGGAAAGCTTGATGGTGATATTGCCAAAGGATTAATGAATATTGGGTCTGTTAAAGGTGTTGAAATTGGTTATGGTTTTGATATTGTAAATAAAAGAGCATCTGAAACTAATGATGAGTTTTATATTGAAGACGATTTAGAAAATGAGTATGTAAACCATAAATTCATTGAGAATAATGAAAAAAAAGCTATTTTAACTAATACCAATACTTCTGGAGGAATTTTAGGTGGAATTTCCAATGGCATGCCAATTGTAACAAAAATAGCTGTTAAACCGACACCATCTATTTCTAAAGTTCAAAACACGGTTGATTTAGAAAAAATGGAGAATACTAAAATAGAAATTAAAGGTCGCCATGATCCTTGTATTTGTCCAAGGGTTCGTATTGTTACTAAGTCTGTTTTGGCTATGATACTTGTTGATCATCTGATTTCATCAGGTTTTATTCATCCAAACAATATTAAAAAATCAAAAGCTATGGAGGAGTGTTAATGGAATTTCCAGTTACAAGAATGAGGAGAATGAGAAAATCAAAAGCTATTCGTGATATATTTGCTGAAACGAAATTAAATATTGAAGATTTAATTTATCCCATATTTATTAAAAAAGATTTAAAAAAAGGAGAAAAAGAAGAGATTTCTACAATGCCTGAGGAATATAGGTATTCTGTTGATGATGGTGTGGAATTTCTCAAAAATCTTGAAAAAAAAGGATTGAAATCTACAATTATTTTTGGATTACCTTCTGATGATGAGAAAGATTCTTGTGGAAGTGTAGCATATAGTGATAATGGAGTTGTTCAAGAAACAATTAAAAGAATAAAAGCAGAAACTAATCTTATTTGTATTAGTGATGTTTGTTTATGTCAATATACATCCCATGGTCATTGTGGGTTAGTTGATGATGAGAATGGAGAAATTTTAAATGATGAATCTTTAAAATATCTATCTAAAGTTGCTTTATCTCATGCTAAAGCTGGAGTAGATATTGTAGCTCCATCAGATATGATGGACGGTCGTATTATGGCTATTCGTGAGATCTTAGATGATAATGGTTATGAAGATGTTTTAATAATGAGCTATTGTGTAAAATATGCATCTAATTTTTATTATCCTTTTAGAGATGCTGCTAATTCATCTCCTGCTTTTGGTGATAGGAAAACTTATCAAATGGATCCAAAAAATTCAATTGAAGCTATTAGAGAAGCAGAATTAGATTTGATAGAAGGTGCTGATGTTTTAATGGTAAAACCTGCTCTTGCGTATTTGGATATTATTAATATGCTTAAAACTAATTTCAATCTTCCTATTGCAACTTATAATGTTAGTGGAGAATATTCAATGCTTAAAGCCGCTATTGATAAAGGTTATTTAACTGAAGATGCGATTATGGAAACTTTAATTTCAATAAAACGTGCTGGTGCTGATTTAATCATCACACATTTTGCTAAAGACATTTTAGACAGTTTATAATTTAGATAGTTTATTATTGAATAAATTATATTTTGATATTATATATAATTTATAATTTTAATTTTTTTATTTTACATTTTTTAAAGAATTTATAACTTTCAAATATTTTATACTTTTTAATTTATTATTATTTAATTGAGTTAAGTTAAAAAAAAATCGAAGATTTTCTTTATTTTTACTTTTATTTTTACTTTTATTTTTAATATTAATGATATTATGAGTGTTATTCAAAAAAAATATATTGATATTGGTATTAATTTATTACATAAATCTTTTAACAACGATAGAATTGATGTAATAAATGAAGGATATAAACTTGGAGTTTCTAAATTAATTCTTACAGGAACTACTGTGGATAATAGCTTAAAAACTTTAAATTTTGTTAATAAATTCAATAATATGAATGATAATGATAATGATAAGAATAATTGTAATTATAATTATGATAAATTAAATAATAAAGATAATGTTCCAATTATTTATTCTACTGCAGGCATACATCCACATAATGCTATTGAATTTAATGAAAATTCTTTAAATAGCTTAGAAAAAATAGCTAAAAGTCCAAATGTTAAAGCTATTGGTGAATGTGGTTTAGATTATAATAGAGATTTTTCTCCTCGGGATATTCAAAGAGAAGTTTTTGAAAAACAAATACAATTGGCAATTAAATTAGATATGCCTTTATTTTTACATGATCGTGAATCTTGTGTTGATTTTTCTAAAATATTGGAGAAATATCAAGAAGATTTAGATAAATTCGTTGTCCATTGTTTTACAGGCACTAAAGAAGAATTAGAAATATATTTAGATCTTGGTGCTTATGTCGGGATAACTGGTTGGATTTGTGATGAAAGAAGAGGTAAAAATTTACTAAAATTAATTAATGATATTCCTTTAGATAAATTAATGATCGAAACTGATGCTCCATTTTTAATTCCACGAAATTTAGATCCAAAACCTAAAAAACATAGAAATTTACCTAAATATCTCCCACACATTGCTAAAACAATAGCTATTGAATTAGGTGAAGATGAAAAGAAAATATCTGAAGTTACTTATAAAAACACGGTTGATTTCTTTAATTTATGATTATTTAATTGATGTTTATTTAGTTTTTCTTTATTTAGTGGATAGTTATAATGATAAATTAGATGTAAGCTTCATATTTCCTTTTATTTTTAATAGTTTCATTTTTAATATTTTTAATTTTAATAATTTTAATAATTTTAATAATTTTAATAATTTTAATAATTTTAATATTTTTAATATTTTTAATATTTTTA
>JAISIT010000046.1 GCA_031261915.1 Candidatus Methanoflexus mossambicus | reverse complement strand
TATTTTTTTATTATTTTTTTGATATTTGTCTTGTTTTTCATTAATTATTTTTTAGTTTATTCTTACTTTATTTTTTATTTATATTTTATTTGGTGTTTTTTAATGAAAAAATTATTTATTAGTGATTGTGAAGGTCCAATTTCTTTAAATGATAATGCTTTTGAAATTTGTGCTAATTTTATTAAAGATGGAGATAAATTTTTTAATGTTGTTAGTGCATTTGATGATTATCTTGTTGATGTTATTAAAAAAGAAAATTATAATGCTGGAGATACTTTAAAATTAATAGTTCCATTTTTATGGGCTTATGGACTTAATAATCAGAAAATTATTGATTATTCTATTGAAAATATTGATTTGGTAAATGGATCTATTGAAACAATGGATTTAGCTAAAAATTCTATGAATTCTTATGTTGTAAGCACAAGTTATGGTCAATATATTGAAGCATTAACTGATTTCATTGATTTTCCATTTAAAAATAGCTATTTTACATCATTGGATATGGATATGAGTATAGATGATGATAATAATGATAGATTGATAGATGATGATGGATTGATGGATAATAATGGATTGATGGATAATGATTTATCTGGAGATTATGATATTTTAGTTAAAAGTGAAAAAAAGATTCTTAAATCTTTTAAAGATAAAATTGTTAAAATTGATTTAGATAAAATTGAAGATAATTTTGATTTTTTAAATGAAATATTTTTTAATGAAATTCCTAAACTTAAATCTTATAAAATAGCTAAAAATGTCAAGACTGTTGGTGGAATTGGAAAAAAATTAGCTATTGATGATATTTTAGCACTTTCAGAAAATAAAATCGAGGATAATGAAAAAATACAGATTATGTATATTGGTGATAGTATTACTGATGTTGAACCATTGACTTTTGCTAAAAATAATGATGGAATAGCTATTTCTTTTAATGGTAATGAATATGCTCTTAATGCTGGAGAAATTGCAGTTATTTCAAATCACACTATTGCTAATTCTTTATTAATTTATCTTCATAGATTTTTTAACAAAGATTATGTATTAGAATTTGTCCGTGCATATTCTAAGGATCCTGATTATGCTTTTGAAAATTTTAGGGTTAGTTTTGATTTAATTGATACATTTAAAAAATTATTAAATGAAAAAAAGATGGATTTGCCTATTATTGAGATTATAACTAATGAGAATAAAGATTTTTTACTTGAAAAAAGTATTAAAATGAGAAAAGCTATTAGGGGTCAAGATATTGGTAATTTAGGGTGATTTGATGGTAAAAAGCTATGAAAAAGTAGAAGACACATTTTTTGAAGGATTTAAAGGAATTTATGTTCGTGCATTAATAACTGCTGAAGATAAAGATACTTTAACTCAAGCAGCTTATGATTCAACAGCAACTCCTGGAGCAGTTATTGGTAGAATTGAAGGTGGAGTTGAAGGTTTTGTTTCTTCAGATAAAACTCCTGATGGTCGAATTGGAGCTATTGTTCAGTATTGGTTTAATAGTGATGATTTAGAGAAGTTTGAACTTGAATTGTCTTATAGGATTCGTCAAGATGTCCTTGTAAAACCATTTACATCTATGTTTGATTTAACTCCAAATCCTAAAGGTTTTATTGGGATGATGAAACAAGTAGGACATTGTGGTGATGGATATGAATGGGAAGAGAATATATTTGGTCGTGAAATGATTAATGTTCCAATAGCTGTTCCTGATTTTAAAATAGAAAAGCAATTAGGTTATAGTGAAGGTTTTATGGGTGGAAACTTTTGGTACATGGCTAATGATAAAAAAACAGTTCTTGAGGCAGGAAAAATAGCTCTTGAGAAAATAGCTGAAGTTGAAGGAGTAATAGCTCCATTTGGAATATGTTCTGCGGCATCTAAAGTTGAAACCAATTATCCATGGATTGGACCTACTACGAATCATCCATACTGCCCTTCACTTAAAAAAACATTAGTTAATGAATCAAAAGTTCCAGATAATGTTAAGTATATTCCAGAAATTGTTGTAAATGGAATAAATAAGGAACAATGTTTTAAAGCTATTAAATTAGCTATTGATTCAATTATAGATTTAGATGGAATTCTTAAAATCTCTGCAGGTAATTTTAATGGTCAATTAGGAGATTTAAATGTTAATTTATTAGATATTTTATAATTTTTATAATTTTTATAATTTTTATAATTTTTATAATTTTTATATTTTTTTTAAATTTTCATTATCTTTTTAAAAATATTAAAATAATCAAGCATTATATGATAACATGAATACTGAAAAACCTTTAATTCACAATATGGAAGATGATTATAAAATTGATGTAATTGGATTTGGTGCTTTAAATCTTGATAAACTATTTGAAGTTGATGAAATAGCTGGTGTAGATGGTGAAAGTTTTATTAAAAGTATTAAAGAGTCATGTGGAGGTTCTGCAGCTAATACTATAATTGGATTAAGTCGTTTAGGTCTTTCTACAAGTTATATTGGTAAAATAGCTGAAGATGATGAAGGGGAAATACTTGAAACTAATTTAATGAGTGAAGGTGTTTATTTAAATAATTTGATATACTCAGATAGTGGTAGTTCTGGAGTTGTTTATGGTTTTGTTGATAAAAATGGTGAAAGAGAATTGTATGTTAATCCAGGTGTAAATGATGAAATAGCGATTGGTGATATTGTTGGTAGTGGATTAAATAATGCTAAAATTATTCATTACTCTTCATTTGTTGGTGATTCTTTTAAAGCACAGGAAGATTTAATTGATATTTTGCCTAAAGACATCATTTTAAGTTTTGATCCTGGAATTATTTATGTTAAAAAAGGAATTAAAAAATTAAAAAAGATTTTTAATAGAACTAATATTCTTTTAATAAATGAAATAGAATTATTAGAACTTTTTAAGGGTGAAATGAATTTTAAAGATCTTGCTAAATTGTTATTTTCTCAAGGAATAGAAACTGTTGTTGTAAAAAGAGGAAAACATGGAGTATACGCATTAAATAGTGAAGAAAATGTAGAAATTCCTGTTTTTAATGTTAAGTCTATTGATACAACTGCTGCTGGAGATTCATTTAATGCTGGATTTTTATATTCTTATCTGAATGGATATTCTCTTAAAAACTCATGTATTATTGGAAATTGGGTTGCATCAAGAGTTGTTGAAGATTTTGGTTTGGTCAATTTCCCTAAAAAAGATGAAATGATTTATTTTGAAAAAGAATTAGATATTGCAATTAAGAATAATGAGTTTCCAGACTTTTTTAATAGAAAAATTTAATATTAATTATTTTAATCGTTTTTAATCGTTTTTAATCGTTTTTAATCGTTTTTCATTATTTTTAATTATTTTTAATTATTTTTAATCATCTGTCCAAAATTATAGTGATTGGGAATCTCATCAACTTAAGAGAAGTATATGAATTATTTTTATATTTTATAAAATTTTTATAAATTTTGAACATATAGGTATTAGATAAAATTGTATTATTTTTATTTTTATTTCTTAAAACAATAAACTTATATTTGTTAAAATTTTAAAATCAGGTAAAATTGGTAAAATTAGGTAAATTAAAATTAAATTAGGTGAATTAAAATTAAATTAGGTGAATTAAAATTAAATTAGGTAAATTAAAATTAAATTAGGTGAATTAAAATTAAATTAGGTAAAGGATAATATTAAATTTATTTTTAAAACAAAAGATTTATTTAATATTAATTTTATATTTTTAATTAGTTTTTTGATATTCTTTTTAATATTTGGAGTTTTTAATAATGAAAGAATTACCAACAGATATAGGAACATTTTCTACAATTATTGAAAATGATTATATTTATATCGATAAAACAGAATTTATTTATAATATGGCGAAACCTGGAAAGAAATATTTTTTATCTCGTCCTCGTCGTTTTGGAAAATCACTACTTGTTAGCACTTTAGAATCCTTGTATTCTGGTAGAAAAGAACTTTTTAAAGATTTATACATATATGATAAATGGGATTGGTCTAAACAGTTTCCAGTTGTATATTTAGATTTTTCCCAAATGACATACAATAGTGTGAAAACTTTAAAGGACTCCATTAACAATTTTTTAAATCAAACTGCTGAAGAACATGATATTGAATTAAAAAGTGGAGATTTATTAACTAATAAATTTGCAGAATTAATTAAGAAGATTAGTAAAAAATATGGGCAAAATGTTGTAGTTTTAATTGATGAATATGATAAAGCTATTTTAGATAATATTAACGATTTAGATTTAGCAGATGAAATTAGAAAAGAATTAAATAGCTTTTATGGATCTTTAAAAGGGGATAAATTTTTGGAATTTATTTTTATAACTGGTGTAACTAAATTCACTAAAACAAACATTTTTTCTGGTTTAAATAATGTAACTGATTTAAGTTTTAATCCAAATTATGCAAATATTTGTGGTTATGGTCGTGATGATTTAAAAAAACATTTCACTGATAGAATTTCTCTTTTAGCAGAATATTATAATGTTGAGAATGAATTAGTTTTAAAAAAGATTAAATCTTGTTATAATGGTTATTCATGGAATGGTAAGGATTTTTTATATAATCCATATTCAATTCTTTCGCTTTTTAATGAAATGGAGTTTAATAACTTCTGGTTTGAATCTGGAACTCCAAGTTTTCTAATGGAATATATAAAAAATAATATTGTAAATATCAGTGTTTTTTTCAATCCTAATCCAATTATTAAGGGTAAATTTCCAAGTTTTGATATTAAAAACCTTGATTTTGTTACATTACTTTTACAATCTGGATATTTAACTGTTAAAGATAAAAAAATAGAGTTAAGTAGTCAACCAACATATAAATTAGGTATTCCAAATAAAGAGGTTGAAAAATCCTTGTATAATAGTATTTTGGCATCATATTTGAATATGTCAGATAAACAAGTTGAACCTATGACTATTCCTATTTTTGAAGCTATTTTAAACAATGATATAAAAGCTATTGAATCAAGATTAAACCAGCTATTAGGTATGATTCCCCACCAATATTATAAAGATATAAAAGACGATATAGTGGAAGCCAACTATAAAATGTTCTTTTTTGGAGTAATGAAGTCATTAGGATTCAATATAATTGCAGAACCAAGTAGTCACAAAGGAGAAATAGATTTTGCATTAAAGCGTGGCAATTTGATTGTTTTAATTGAAATGAAACATTCCTTAAAAAGTTCATTTGAATATATGTTAAAAGAAGCAATAACCCAAATACACAATAAAAAATACTTCCAACCATATTTAGCCAATGATGTAGTATTATTAGCAGTAGCTATTAAAGATAGAGAAGTTAAATGTGAAATGGAAATCTTAAATTAAGAAAATAATGAAAATATTTAGTATATTACATGTTTTTTTTATTTTTTGATGGTTTTTTCAATTGTTATTGGATTTTTAATTTGTTAAATAAAAAATTATAAAAAATTACCATAATTTTTAGTAAAGTATTTTTATATTATTTTTATTATCTTTTTATTATTTTTATATTATTTTTATATAAAAATTTAAATTTATAATCTATTTTAAATAAATTTAAATATATATTCTCTTGATTTTAAATATAAAACTTTAAATTATAGTATATATAATATAATAATAGATAAATAATAGTATAATAATAGCAAATAACAATAAACTATTAGTAAATAACAATAAATTATTGTTTTAAATTAATATTTGGATTTATGTTATGTTCTTATAAGTAATATGATGAGTATAATAATCAAAGGAGAGATATAATGGAAATAATCTTTAAAAAACAGTTAGAATCATTAGAACATGAAGTTGTTCTTAAATCTGTTGATTTAGATGATGATATTGAAGATTTTCAAGTTAATATTGAAGATTTCTCTTTAAATGATAAAATATTAACCATATCTCCTCGTTGTGTTAGATGTGATTTATGTGTAGAAGAATGTCCTGTTAATGCAATAACATCATCAACATCTATTAAAAGATCAAGAATTCAAAATAATTGTGTTAAGTGTGAAATATGCACACAAACTTGTCCAGTTTCATGTATTTATTTATTAAAAACCAAATCAACAGTTGATAATGAAAATGGAGAAGTTGAATTTTATCTAAAAGAAGTTAAATCTCCACATAGAATTTTAAAAATGGAAGATATTTCTGTTAATCATTCATTATGTGTTGGTTGTGGAAATTGCACTCAATTTTGTCCTACAAAAGCAATTGAACTTAAAAAAACCTCAATCATCGAAACTTCTGTTGGATGGAATTATTCAAAATTAAAAGATAATGAATTTGCAGAAGTAAATAAAAAATTATGTGTTGGATGTGGGTCATGTTCTAATATCTGTCCACAACAAGCTATTTTTCTTAAACGATTTTTAGGTTCAATAATAATTACAAAAGAACTATCAATTAATCAAGATACCTGTGTGCAATGTTTATTATGTGAGGAATCATGTCCTGTAGAAGCTATTTCTCTTATTGATGGCAAAGTTGTTTTAAATGATGATAAATGTATAAAATGTAATGTATGTTCAACTAAATGTCCTGTAGGTGCTTTAAAATTAGTTGAATTATAATTAGTATTAAAAATGTGATTAATATTAAAAATAATATATTTAAGGAATATATTTAAGGAATATATTTAAGGAATAAATTTAAGGAATAAATATTATGAAAGTTAAGGAAATGATGGATAAAAATTTTGTTTTCGTATCTCCTGAGGACACTATTGTTGATGTATCTATAAGACTTGAGAATGCAAAACGTTTCACAACACCTGTTGTTGATAATGAAATGAAATTAATCGGTTGGATAACTACTTTTGACATTACAAAAGGATTTAGAGAAAATAAAAAATTAATTAAAGAAGTAATGAGTCCTAAAGATGATATTAAATACTTACATGAGAATGATCCTGCAAGATTAGCAGTTATAGAAACTTCAAAATCACGACTTGTAAGTATTCCAGTTTTAGATGAAAATGATGCAGTTAAAGGTGTTATTCGTGCATTTGAGATTGTAGATACTCTTTCTTCATTATATGAAGTTAAAGTTTCAAAATTATATGAAGCAATGCACAAACAATTAAAAGGTGTGACTTGGGATGAATTAATGGATGCTGCAGCTATTGTAACAACAAGGGTAACTGGAAAGAAAACAAAAGCGAAGGATTACGAAGAAAGAATTAAAAATTCCACTTTTGGAGAAGCTATTTGGACTACTGGAGGGTTAGAAAGCTTTTTTGTAGGATTAATAGCTGTCGGTGAATTAGTAATTGCTCGAAAAGTAGGAAAAGCAAGAAAATAATCTTTAGTTCCTAATTCTATTTCATTAATTATTTATTCATTATTTTTTATTTTTAATTTTATTTTTAATTTTATTTTTATTTTTAATTTTAATTTTATTTTTAATTTTATTTTTA
>JAISIT010000302.1 GCA_031261915.1 Candidatus Methanoflexus mossambicus | reverse complement strand
CCAACGAATACTTCTAAAAATGTTCATAGCATCATTTTCATTCATAATCATTTTATCCAAATTATTATATATAGTTTCCATATATATAATATATATAGATTATGATATATAACTTTTTGCAATATTTCAGGTGCATGAGTGTACTTAAAAAATGTAAAGTAAAATACTTAAAAAATGTAAAGTAAAATACTTAAAAAATGTAAAGTAAAATACTTAAAAAATGTAAAGTAAAATACTTAAAAAATGTAAAATGAACAATAGACATTATGTAAATCAAAATTCAGATCTTAACAAATTATTAGTATTTCTAAATAATAATTAAAATAAATTGTATATTATATAGTATATCTCGTAACTTTTACAACAAATAGTTTAAAGTTAAAAAGGTATTTTAATTAGTTTAAATTAAATTTAAAAGAATTTAATAAAGATTTGATACATCATAACATTTCATAAAAGTTACAAAAGTTCAAAGAGTTAATATAAATAATTTAAACAAATTAAATAGTGAAAAAATGATCTTATTCTTGCTCTATCTTCCCCATTTCATTATTTCTTTTAAAATAAATTTGAATAAATCAAATAATATTCATTTTTGGATTAAATATGAAAATAATTCTAAACCCTGATCTATTTCCTTTTTTTATTTTACTGCAACGAAATTTTTTGATTTTGAAAACTGGAAGTGTTACTTTATCTCCAAGACCAGATAATCTCTTATATTTTGACTTAGGAAATTTATTTTCATTGAAACTTAAATCTGCAACAATAACATTTTTTAATCTTTCAAAATCATTTTCTAATGACGGACATTTTTTAATAAGCTTAAAAAATTCATTATCAAATTTTTTTGTTGTTTCAAATTGATAATTAATCATGATACCATATTTATAATATGTTTAAACCGTTATAATAATGATAAAAAATCATTAAACTATTTCTTCATCATAATTCCTGACAGAATACTCATCATCCCTATAAAATACATACTCATAATCCATTATTTCTCCATCTTTTGCCACTCTCCACGGCATGTCTCCATGAGAATAATCACTAATTTTTATTGCATTAAATGAAGACAATTTATCTAAAACATCATCAATAACAGCTGTTTCTTCTTGATTCAATAATTTTAGTTCTGGTTGTTTATTTGAATTGTATTTATATTTTGGATAATTAATAGCTATTTCTTTTTCTTCATTTATTTTATTTTCATTAATAAGTTGTTCTTTGGCTGTTTTAAAATCTGCAGGAACAGGTCCATTCTCTTTTCTGATATATGTTTCATTTGATATTGGTTTTTCATATATTTCATGAAAATTAAAGTCCGAGAAGTATAATAATTTGTATAAAACTGTTTCTAAAATTTGTTGACTTTCACAGTTATAAATAATATAATGAATCATTTCTTTAAATTTTTCCATGTTTAACATTCATAATCCCCCATTAGTTTAAAAAAAATAGGATAATATAAAATAATCGGTATAAACTATAATGAAATGCAATAAAACTACAATAAAATATTAAAAACCGTTTTAATATTAAAAATTTTTTATATTCTTAAATATCTCCTTAAATTAAATATTAAATATTAAAAATAGTTAGATATTTTCCAAATATGATAAAAATAATAAAAATAATAAAAAAAGTATTACTTAAAATTTAAAAAAAAATAAAAGAAAATGAGAAAAAAAATTCCCAAATTCTTTTATATGTTTAAATAGATTACTTAGAAGCTTGCGATTACATCGCCGAATAATTTAATGGATTCTTCTTCGTTAGGACCAACAGGGGAACCAACGACGTATTGAGTAACTCCACCAGCAGCAAGTGCTTCAATTTTTGGAGCAAATTGATCAGGAGTTCCAACAACGGAGAAAGCATCTAATAATTCAGGAGTGACAGCACCAATAGCTCCACCGAAATCGCCTTTAGCTAAGAATCCACCGAATTTAGCACCAGTGTCTCCAGGTAATCCATGTCTTTCGAAAACAGGAGGTGGGGAACCAGCAGCGATGAATGCAACAACGATTTTAGCAGCGTTAGCAGCTTTATCAGCATCTGCAGCAATAGAAGTAGCAGTGTAAGCACCGACATCAACATCAGTTAAAGCTTTTCCAGCATTTTCTGCTCCTTTTTTGATTAAAGGAATAGCAGCGTCGTAATCTTTAGGGTTAGAAGCGTTGATTAAAACACCATCAGCGATTTCACCAGCGGTTTCTAACATTTTAGGACCTTGAGCACCTTGATAAATAGGAATGAGATCTTGGACAGCTTTAACTCCACCGAGTTGAGCTCCACCAGCAGTTTTTTCACCAGCAAGTAAGGTTCTGAAATCTGCAACAGAATCTCTGATTGTGCTTACAGGTTTAGTCCATTCAATTCCAAGAGCATCGAAAGTTGCTTTATCTCCAGGACCAATACCTAAAGTAGCTCTTCCTTCGGAGATTTCATCTAAAGTTGCAATAGCAGCAGCAGTAATAGCTGGGCTTCTGACATAAGGATTGGTTACTCCAGGACCTAATTTAATAGTTTCAGTTCCATCAGCAATTAAAGCTAATGCTTCATACACATTTTTATTGTTGTAGTGGTCTGTAATCCATGCATATTCAAATCCTACACTTTCAGCCAACTTAACAAGTTCAACTATTTCTTTTAATGGTTTATTTGGTACAAATTCTATTCCAAACTTCATTATTTCACCTTTGGTAAATATTTGATTTATATAAATAACTTAAACAACTCAGATTCAAAATTAGATTCTTATCATTAATTTAAAAATATCAATTAAGATTTATTATTACTAATAAATTTATTTAAAAGAGATAAAAACTAATATTTCAATGTAAAAATGATTAAATGATTAATTAAATAAATAATCATGTTAAAAAATCAAAATTTAATTGAAAATAAATCCGAATAATAAAAATATTTTATTCTAATAAATTTATTATATAAAATACATAAGAATATTTATCATTATATATTTAAAGTATTTTCTTTTAGAAATAAATAGAAAAGTTTATATACTTCAAAAAAATTTAAAAGATAACATGTTTTTAAAAAAAATTTAAAAAGTATTAAAAATAAAAAAAGAAAAATAAAATTAACTAAAAATTTGATCTAACATCCACTGAGGATCATATTCTTTAATATCATCATAAGATTGACCAATACCTAAAAACATGATTGGTTTTCCAATTACATATCCAATAGAAAGTGAAGCACCACCTTTACTATCTGCATCGGCTTTAGTAAGAATAACTCCATCAATGTCAATGTCTTCATTGAATTTTTGTGCTTGTTCAACAGCATCATTACCTGTTAAGGCATCACCAACAAAAATAACTAAATCTGGTTTAGAAACACGTTTAATCTTCTTCATTTCATCCATAAGATTCGTATTTGTTTGCATTCTACCAGCAGTATCAATTAAAACTAACTCTTTACCTTTACTTTTTGCATGCTCAACAGCATCATAAGCAACTGCCGCTGGATCTGAACCTTTTTGATGTTTAATTAACTTAATCTTTAAATTATCAGTATGGTGGTTAATTTGTTCAATAGCTCCAGCCCTAAAAGTATCAGAAGCAGCTACAACAGGAGAATAACCTTTTTTTAAGTAATAATTAGCTATTTTAGCTATTGTTGTTGTTTTACCTGTTCCATTTATCCCAACAAACATTACAACTAAAGGTTCTCCCTTAGATTGCTTTTCTTCAATCATTTTTGTCATGTTTTTACCTGGAACATTGATTATTTTAAAAACAGCATCTTTTAATGCGTCAAATGTAAAATCAGAAACATCTTTTGATCTTTTAATTTTTTTACCAACTAAATCTTCTTTTACTGACTCTACAACTGCACTGGCAACATCCATAGCTACATCACTTTCTAAAAGTCCTAATTCAAGTTCCCAAAGAATATCTTCTAAATTTTTCTCAGATATTGTTTTTTCACGAATAAAAGAAAGAAATCCCCCACTTTTAGATTTTTTAGATTTTTGATCCCCAGAATCAATATTTTCATCAGTAACAATCTTATCATTATATTTTTTATTCTCTTTATCTTTTTTATTCTCTTCATCTAATTTATTCTCTTTATCTAATTTATTAAGATTTTCCTTATTATTACTCTCTTTATCATTATCAATTTTAGTATTCTTAGTATCTTTAGTCAATTCATTTTCATTATTAGATTTATCTTTCTTTTTAAATAATTTCTGAAAATTAGAAGCAAAAGTGCTTTTTTTATTAGATTTATCTTCATTATCACCAACATTATCCTTAATGACATTTAAATTATCATCAGTATTAATATTATCTTCATTAACATCGTTATCATTATGTTTAAAGTCATTACTAACCTTATCCTTAACATTTATTTTATCATTACTTCTATTTTTTATATCCAAATCATTAGAATCATTAGTTATCAAATTATTCTCTGAGCTATCATCAAAATTATCATCAAGAGCATCATTTTTAATAACATTATTCTCTTTCTCTGCTTCTTCAGCAACATTTTTTGTTAATTTTCCAGCCAAATTGCTAAATTTTTTCTTCAATGAATCAAACAAAACAAACACCTTAGGATATGATTAAGATTAATTAAAAATATAAATTAATAAAATTAAATAAAAAATAATAAAATTAAGGAGTAATAGATAATATTATATAATTATAAAAAAAATATAAAATATTATAATAAAATTTTATTTTTATAATATTTATTAATTACTAAAATTATTAAAAATATTAATAAAATATATCACAATAATAGCCAAAAATATTAAAAAATTTATAATATATTTAAATTTTGTTAATATTATGCTCATTTATACTTAATTAAAATCAATAAAAATCAATGAAAATTAATATAATAATATAATAATATAATAATGAAAAATAAACTAAAGGAATTTAAATATGAAATGTGCTAATCATCCAAATAAAGAAGGAACAGATATTTGTTCTGTTTGTGGAAAAATAATATGTGATGACTGTAAAATTAATATTGGAAACACAAACTACTGTCAAGAATGTGCAAGCGAACTTATAAATGCTGGTGTTGCATCCAAAGTTAAAAAACAAATGCAAAATGGTGTAGTGACTCAAGAACCTATTCCACAAGAAAATGAAAATTTAAAAGATTTATTTAGAGAAAATAATATGTATGAAGAATTAAATGGACAAAACACAAATATTCCACCAGAAAAAACCCCTAAAGATATTGAAGAAAAATATGAAAAGTATTTAGATGATATTTATAGTGAAGATGATGAAATCAACTCAATGAATAATAATACTAATAACAATACAAATACTAATAGAAATAATGACATAAATAATAATATAAATAATGATATAAATAGCTATGAATATCAAAATGTTTCAAATGATCTTAACAATCAACAAAGACACAACAATCAAAATAATAGAAAAATATTTAAGAATAGAAATTCTTCACCTCCAAAAAATCATTTTAAAAAATTTAATGATAAAAATAATGCACATAGAACAATTTCATTACATAAAAAATCCAAAAAACAAGAATCAAATAAAACAAATACTATAACTTATGTTTTAGTGTTAATTTTAATTATTTTAATTGTTTTTGTTGGAACTTATGTTATTTATTTAGTATTTTTAAAATCTACTTACCCTGGATACTTTGATGCACTAATAGCACTATTTACAAATCCAGGATCACTTTTTCAAGGATAAGGATGTGTAAAAAATAATATTAAATTATTAAATTTAATATTTATTGATTTATGATAAATTAAGTAATATTAATGAATTAAATAAAGCAAATAAACTAAATAAACTAAATAAACTAAATAATTTTCATTTATTTAACATTTATAACTTTAATATACAGTTTATTAAATTTTAATTCTAATTTTAATTCTTTTAATTCTATTTTTAGTTAATAAAAATCATTAAAAGTTTTTATATGACTTTTTAAATTATCAACATATCAATTATAATTTTAAATAATAAATGAATTATTAAATAATAAATAAATTGCAATATATTTAAAATATGAAAATATTAAAAATATTAAAAGAAATAGTAAAAAATATATTTAAAAATATACAAAATTTAAATATAAAAATAGGAATATAAAAATATTTAAAAAAAAAGAAAAATAAAAATATTATTCTTCTGAATCTTCAATAGCTTCTTCTAATTTTTCATCGGATACTTTTTCATCCTTAGAAGAATCATTTAACTCATCAGATAAACCATCTAAATCAGTATCAACTACAGTAGCTGAATCTTCTTCATCAGCAGGTTTATCAAAGGTATCTACAAATTTAACAGAATCATAATCTAAGTTTTCATAAATATCTTTAGCAATTCTAAACCTAATTAAAGTAACATCCATGTAAGTTCTTTGTTGATCAAATTTAGTGATTTCATCTAACTCAATGAATACTGTTTTATCCTCAAAACTTAATTTAGTTTTTTCAATATCTAAGTTAGGATAAGAATAATGAAGTTGAACTAAAGATTTAATTTTATCTTCATCATTATCAAGTACTTTATTAACTACAACACTAAATTCAAGAGTTTTTCCTGCTAAAGGATGATTGAAATCTACTCTGACTCTTCCACCATTGATAGTTAAGACTCTGCCCGTATGTCCGTCTAACTGAAATTGCATACCTGGATAAGGATTCATTCCTTGTTTTTTAAAATCTTTAAGTGTGAATATTTGTAATAATTCTTTATTACGAACACCATAACCTTCTTCAGGACTTAACGTGACAATTTTACTTTCTCCTTCGTTTAAACCAATGATTCCATTATCCAATCCGTCTAATAAATGACCTCCACCAATAATAATTGGAAGTGGAATATATTGTTTCCGTTCATCAAATATATCAGATTCTTTAGCTACTTCTTCGGAAGTAGTATCAAATATCTCTCCAGTTTCTACAACTTTACCAGTAAATTCAATCTTTACAAAATCGCCATTTTCGATTGCCATGAAATAATCTCCAATTAATTAAATTAAAGTATAATTGATAATCTTCATAAGTAACTTATTAAATTTAAAAAACATAAATTAAAATAAGCAATAATAAAAATTACTACTACTAAAAAAAATATTGTCAATAATCATTATCAATAAGAAGAAAATATTATTAATAAATGAAAATATTGCTCCTAAAAATAAAACATTATCGATAATGAAAACAATACTAAAAAATTAGTAATTAATACCCAAATAATCCTTAAATTCCTTTAAAACATTATTATTTTTATAATCTAAAATACGAATTATAAAAGGATATTCATTAATATATTTATGTATTATCTCCTTATTAATATTTGCCTCTAAAATACTTAAAATCCTTGATTTATAATGGGTTGAAAATCCATAAGGAATAATATTTAAAATTTCATCAATTGATTTAAATTCTTTATTTTTTCTAAAATCAATAATATTTTGAGTTAAAGTATCATTAAATAAATTTAAATTTCTTAATTCATTAAAATCAAGAGTATTAACATTTTTTAATATAACATCAGAATTTCTAATATTATGAAGTGGAGCACGATTATTATTAATCTCTTCTTTTAAAATAGCTATTGTTTCTTGTGGTAACATTGATTTTACACCATCAAAATCATCAGTTTCAACAGCACGACGTATTAATGTTCCACTTACCCCTTCAATACGTTTAACAAAAATAAATTTATTTTTAAAATCAAATCCTATTTTTTTTAAGACTTTAGAAAACGAAGCTATTACATAATTATCTTCTTCTAATTTTCCACGATAAACAACTTCTTTAGTATCCATATCAACCAATTTATAGGGTTTAGGTGCCACTCCATGACCCATAGCTATTCTACCCAGTATTTCATCGTAACCATCAAAAGGACGATATCCACGAGGGATAAAATCAGTTTTAAGTGTTTTAAACATCTTACATAAACATAAAGAATATTGACCAGACCCCATTATCCCCATAGGTGGACCTTCAACAACAATATCTGCTCCAAGAGATATAGCTATTTTAGCTCGAATATTCCTATGCAAAATAAATGGAACTCCTCTTCCACTTCTCTCAAAAAGTCCAGGAACAATAGCTACGAATATTCCATTGGGAACTTTCTTTTTAGCAGCTTGCATACAATGATAATGACCATTATGCAGTGGATTATATTCTGTAAAATCAGCAATGATTGGTCTATGAGTTTTATTAGAGTTATTTCTAATTTCATTGATATTTTTAAAATTTAAAGGATTTAAATATTCTAAATCATTTAATTCAATAGATAAATCATTTTTTAATAAATTTTCACTTTGAGATAAATTAAAATCATTGAAAAAAGTTTTTCTATCATTTTCTAAAATATTTTTTACAAAATCATTTAAAAAACGATCTTTATTTGAATCAATAGCTATTTCCATAAATATAAATTTATTATTTAAAATATAATAAATTTTTGATAAAATTATCAATAAAATTACCATAAAATATCATTAAAATTAAGAAAATTTTATTTTATATCAACTATAAAATACTAATTATGAATGAAGTAGAAATAATATTAAAAAATGCAAAAATCATTGGCAAAACTGGAGAATATAATCTTAAATTAAATAATGGAAAAATAGCTGAAATATCAAAACAAAGATTAAAAGGAGATGAAGATATTGATATTTCTGGAAATATTATATTACCTGGACTTATAGACCCTCATGTCCACTTTAGAGACCCAGGATTGACATATAAAGAAAGTTTTAAAACAGGAAGTATGGCAGCTGCTAACGGAGGTTGGACAACCGTAATGGACATGCCAAACACAATTCCACCAACAAATTCTGCTAAAGATTTCATTGAAAAAGAAAAAATAGCTAATAAAAAAAGTATTGTTAATTTTAAACTTCATGCAGGAGTTAATGGAAAAACAACAAATGAAGAAATTGAAAAAATGATTAAATTAAATCCTGCATCATTTAAAGTATTTATGGACTTAGAAAATGATGAAATTTTAGAAAACATCTTTAATAAACTAGCTATTGTTAAAAATAAAGAAAATATTAACTCTAAGAATGTTATTGTGACTACACACTGTGAGAACAAAGAGATTATAGAAGAAAAAACAGAAGATATGAAAAAAAAGTCCATTAAAAGAGGAAATATTCCTATTGACTATAGTTATGCTCGTCCTGTGGAAAGTGAAGTGGTTTCAGTCCAATATGCAATAGAATTAGCTAAAAAATATGATTTAAACCTCCATATCTGCCATATCAGCACGAAAAAAGCATTAGCTATTGTTAAAAATGAAAGAAATAGTAAAAATAATGAAAATAATAAAAATAATAAAAATAATAAAAATAATAAAAATAATAAAAATAATAAAATTACAAGTGAAATTACACCACATCATTTGTTTTTAAATAATTGTGCATTTGAAACTTATGAAAATATGATTAAAACTAATCCTCCACTTAGACCAAATGGGGAAAATCTGACAATTAATGATTTAACAGCTATTGATATGATAGGAACTGATCATGCCCCACACATAATAGAAGAAAAGAAAAAAGGTGTTTGGAATTCATCTCCTGGAATTCCAAATTTAGAAACAACACTTTCACTACTTTTAACTGAAGTAAATAATAAACGACTTGATATAAGCATTATACCTAAACTATTATCTCAAAATCCTGCAAAACGATTTGGATTAAATAATAAAGGAGCTATTGAAGTTGGAAAAGATGCAGACTTAGTTGTTATTGACTTAAAAAAAGAAGGAAAATTTAATGTAGATGAATTTTATACAAAAGCAAAATATTCTCCATTTAATGGACAAAAATATATTGGAAAAGCAACTAAAACTTATGTTAATGGAAAATTAGTAATGGAAGATGGAATCGTTTTATAACTTAATTAAAATTTGTTATTTTTATTTTTTATTAAAACAAGTTTATTTAAAAATTACAATTCCACTTATAAACTTTTTAATGTATCTTATCCAAATAGTTTATAATTTTAATATCATTATCTTTAATATCATTATCTTTAATAGAGTTATATATAAAAATAGAGCAAATAATATTTTTAATATTATAAACAGTAATTTAAATAATTTTAAGTATAATTTAAATAATTTTTATTTTATTAACAAAAAAAGAATTAGTATAAAATTTAATATTATCCAAAATACAATTAAAAAATATAAATAAAAAATGTAAATAAAAAATATAAATAAAAAATATAAATAAAACAATAATCAATGAAAAACAGAATATGATATGTTAATAAATTTTAAATATAAAAAAATGAAAAAATAATAGATGAAAAAATCATCTATTTAAATTCAAGTGCATTGTTTGGACAATGATTCATACATTGTTCGCATAATGTGCAGAAACCAACAAGTGGTAAGTTTCCTTCATCTTTAAGTTTTAACATGTCATAAGGACAGGTATCAACACAATCTCCACATTGAGTACATTTAGATGGGTTGAATTGAATTCTATCTTTAATAACAATTTCTCCATTATGGAGTTTTTCAATTTTAGTTAAAGCTAAAGCATTTTCTGGACAAACAGCAGCACAAGCACCACATTTAACACACATATTGTATGATGGAGCTTCATCAGTTTCAACATTTTCTGGTAATTTGATACCATCATTTGTTACAACACGAATAGCTTCAGTTGGACAAACAGCTGTGCATGAACCATCCATTTCACATTTTTCAGGGTTGTTAATTACACCAGTATCATTTACTGGTTTAGCATCCCCTAAAGTAACATCCAATGTAATCGCATCAACTGGACAGACATTTTCACAAAGACCACAAGCAGGACAAATATCTGGAACATTAACGGTTAAATTAGATTCTTTACCTGTGATAAAGTTTCCAGGACATGCATCAAGACAAGCTTTACATCCAATACATTTGTCTTCATCAACTGAGAAATCATTGATAGTTTTACTACGTTTATCTTGTTTTTTGCCAGCAATAAAAACAGCATCCCAAGGACAAGTTTGTGAACAGACACCACATTTAATACACTTATCTTCATCAATAGTGATTTCATCACCAATTTTATCTAAAGAAATTGCATCAACAGGACATTCTTCAACACATCTTGAACAACCTACACAGTCAGAAATAAAAATTGCACCTTCAATATTTAAGTCACGAGTTTTAGGTTCTTTAATTCCAGGAATTCCTATAACCTCAACAGGACAGACATTAACACATTTTTGGCACATTACACAGTAACCTTGTAATGGCAATTTTTCTTCTGCATCAATTTTAAGAGTTTTTTGAGGACATATATCTACACAATCCCCACATTGATCGCATTTAGACGGAGTAAAAACAATTCTTAATTGTGGCTCGCCGTTTTCATCGATAACAAGTTCTTCAGCATTTAATGCATTATTAGGACATATATCAACACATTTAGGTTCTCCACCACAAATATCACAATTAATAATCTTTTGATCATGTAACTGAATAGCTGTAGACGGGCAAGTTCCTTCACAAGCGCCACATTTGATGCAGTCTTCTTGATTGACTACTATCATTTAAAATCAACTCCGTTTAGAGTTTGTTAATTAATTGACCTTGACTATCGAATACTTCAAGTGTAGCCAATCTCATTTGACTATCCATTGAGTGAGTAGCACATGATAAACATGGGTCGTATGCTCTGATAACCATTTCCATTTTGTTGAATATTTCATCTCCTACTTCAACACCAGGTTTGATGTAGTCTTTAGCTACTTGATGAATACCCATTTCCATAGCAGGATTATTTTGAATAGTTGCAACAACGATATTGACATTAGTCATTAAACCATCATCATCAGTTTTGTAATGGTGTATTAAAGTTCCACGAGGAGCTTCAACAATACCTGCACCTTCACCAGCAACTCTTTCAATTGCATCTGGGAATTTTTTACCAGACAAATCACCTTCTAAATGACCTACAGCACATTCAGCAGATGCAAGTAATTCGATAAGTCTTGCATAATGGAATAATAAAGGAGCTTGAGCATAACCAAATGCTTTTCTGAATTCATTTAATCTTTCTTGAGCAAGAGGAGCAGCATCAGGCATTTTATCACAGACATTTAATCTGGATAATGGAGCAACCCTATATATTCCTTCAGGATAACCTAATTCTTTAATGTATGGGAATTTTAACCATGAGTATGGTTTTACATGTTCTGCAACAACATCTAAGTATTCAAGATTATTATATTCATATTCTATTTTAGAACCATCTTTACTTTTGATTCTCACATCACCATTATAAACATCCCAAACACCATCATTAACTATACCACAATGTCTTGTATCTCCAAAGTTACCTAAACTACTTACTAAATCAAGATTTGGTGTGAAAACATTTTCAATAGCAAAATCTAAAGTAGCTTGTGCTAATTCAACATTTTGTTGTGCTTTAGCAAGTAAATCTTTTTGAGTTTCATTGTCAAGTTCAGTAGAAATACCACCAGGAGTTGAGGAAGTAGGGTGAATTGGTCTGCCACCAACAGCTTTAACAATATCTAAACCATTTTTCCTCATTTGAATAGCTTGCATAGCTAAATCAGGTTTATCTTTAATGATTTGGAAAACATTTCTTACTTTTCTATCACCTGGGAAGTAAACAAAATCAGGAGCAGCTAAGAAATAAAAATGGAGCGCATGAGAATGCATATATGAACCCCAATTCATGAGTTCTCTCATTTTATAAGCCGCAGGTAAAATTTCATCATCTTTAAATCCATAACATTGATCAGCAGCTTTTGCAGCAGCTAAGTGGTGTTGGACATCACAAATACCACAGATTCTTGGAACAATCCTTGGAGCTTCTTCCACAGGACGTCCTTGCATAAATTTTTCAAATCCTCTAAATTCCATGACATGTAATCGAGTTTCATTGACATTTCCTTGTTCATCGAGTTGAACAGTGATCTTTGCATGTCCTTCAATACGAGTTACAGGTTCCATTGTAAGTTTAACCATTTATTTTCCCCCTTTTTGCATTTTAGCTGGGATTAAAGCAGCAGGTAATGTATAAGTATAGAAAGTTCCCACGATATCATCTAATTGATCAGCAACTTGTTCTGGGTCTATAGTTTTATCTTCTCCAACTTTATAATCAGAAGCAATAGCTGCAATCATTTTTCCACCTTGATCAGAAACTTTGGTGGTTGGACCATAACATCCACGGCATTGAATACCTATACTTGGACATTCAGCACCACAAAGAGATATTGTAGCAGGACCCATACAAACTAAACCTTGTGAAATTAAACATAAATCTTCTTCAGGTTTACCAATTTCAAATTGTCTTTTAATGAAATCCATAGATAAACCTTCAGGTGGTTTTTCTCTAGGACAAACATCACAAAGATTTGTTGTTGGTAATTCAACAGTTTCTCCTTTTAATAATGCAACTACAGCAGCTGCAACAACATCAGATCTTGGAGGACAACCTGGAACATTTAAATCAACATCAATAACATCTCCAAGAGGTCTAACTCTACTTTCTAAGTGTGGAACATCTTCATTAGGAATAATTCCATCTTCATTAACAGTACTTGGTGAATTAATATATGCTTCAGTTGTTAATTCATCAACAGTGTGTAAATTTCCAAGTCCTGGAACTCCACCATAACAAGCACAAGTCCCATAATTAATTATGAATTTAGCTTTTTCTCTTAACATTTCAGCTAACTCTCTGTTTTCTTCATTTCTAATTCCACCTTCTACAATGAGAACATCCAATTCAGGGACTTCATCATATTTAGTATCCATTAAAACAGGAGAAAATCTGAATTCTGCTAATTCCATAACATCTAATAAAGATTCATGGAAATCCGCAATTGATAAGTGACATCCTGAACAGCCACCTAACCACATAGTTCCTATTTGAGCTTTATCTGCCATATAATTCCTCCGATTAAGCTTCAGCATCTAATTGTTCTTTTAAAGGAGAACTACCTAAATCTTTAATCCTAGAAACCATCATTTCAACGGTTTTTGCGAATTTTTCACCTTCAGATGCGGAAATCCAGTCATGATAAACTCTTTCTTTACCGATTCCCATATCTTCTACTAACTTATAAACTAATCTCATTCTACGATCTAATTTATAGTTTCCAGCATCGTAGTGACAATCACCGTGGTGACAGCCAGCCACAATTACACCATCTGCTCCTTCTCTGAAAGCCTTTAATATGAATTGAGGCTCGATTCTACCAGAACACATTACCCTGATAATTCTAATATTAGGTGGGTATTGCATCCTTGCTGTGCCTGCAGTGTCTGCTCCACCATAGGAACACCAGTTGCAACAAAACATTACAATTTTTACATCATCATTAGCCATGGAGTATATCCTCCTTTAATTTAAGATATTTTTAATACACAGTAAATACACAGTATAAAAATTCTTATAGGTATTGATTTACTTGAAATACGAGTATTAATTAGCTTAATATTGTTAAATAACATATTATATTATATCATATTACACAATACTATCAAAATATATTTTTATATATTTTTATATATTTTCACTAAAATATATTCATTAAATATTCATTAATAACTAAATATTCACTAATATATTCATTACTGTTTCAAATAAACGATTAAAACTTAAATTAAATGATATTTATATAGAATTTCAAAAAATTGTAAAAACTAAATTTTTAGTTGTACCTAAATATCTTTAAATTTAGTTATACCTAAATATTATATATTTTTTTAATGATTTGACGCACCGAAATGCTAAAATTTCTAACATCCCATGTACTATTATTTATTTTGTAAAATAGTTAATATAAAGGTTACTTAGAAAATTAATTAGAAAAGTATATATACTATATTAATAACTAAAAAAATAGTAATAATAATGAAATTAAAAAAAGATTACACGATTAAAAAATGTAAAAAAATGTAAAAAAAATTAAAAATGTATGAAAAAGTAAAACAAAAAAAGTCAAAATAAAAATAAAAATAATAAAATAATAAAATAATAAAATAAATTAAAAATTAAAATTAAAATTAAAATTATCAATTACTATTCTGTCACCATAATAAACTCTCCGACTTTTTCAACACGTTTGAAAGGAACAAACAATAAATTTCCTTTTTGTCTTGATTGACTAACACGAACTTTACGATTTTCAGGAATTTTAATAGCTATGTCCACAATTCTACCTGCAGACTCATCAATAATTAATTCTTCTAAATCTCCTAAAAAACGTGCATTATTAGTAATAACAGTATATCCTTTCATTTCACTCCAAACTTTCTCTTCACTAGTATTAACAAATTTTCCTTCCATATAATCCCTCATAAAAATAATAAGCTAAATTTAAAAAGATAAAATTTATAATTAATATTAAAAAACATTTAAATAAAATAATAAAAATAATAAAAATAATAGTATAAAAATAAGAATAATAGTATAAAAATAAAAATAATAGTAATAAACAAAATATAATAAAGAGAATAAAAATTTAAGGGTTAATATTAATATTATTATTAATATTTAAATACTTTTTGATTATATTAATAAAAACAGAAAACAAATAAAATTTAAAAAATATAAAAATAATCATTATTAAGATTTTGGTCTATTTAAAAACTTTAAAGCAATATTTAAATCATCAAAAGTATTAACATTTATAGCTAATTCAACATCTGCGAGAATTAGTTTAAATTCCTCTTGAACTATATTTTTAGATTTCATTATATTCAAACCAACAGGAACTAAACCATCAAAATCATAAGATGGTTTTATATTTAAATTATTTAAGACAGCAATAGGAATATATACAGATAATGATAGTGTATCATTTAAAAAATATTTCTTTAAAATATTATCAATAATATTTGAAGAAATTAAAGGCAAATCAACATTAATAAATAAAATTGTATCATTATCATCAATTTTTTCAAAAAAATCAAGAATAAACGATAAATCAGTTAAATAATCTTCACCAGAAGTATTTAAATAGAATAATTTTTTATTTATAACCTTAGACTTAAAATTAGAATTAAAATTAGAATTAAAATTAGAATTAAAATTAGAATTAAAATTAGAATTAAAATTAGAATTAAAACTATCATTTAAATTATCATTTAAATTATCATTAATTATATTAAGAATAGAATAATTATCTTTTAAAAAATTCTTAGTTTTAGGAGTATTATTACTAACAGCAATTATAACTTCTTCAACATATTTAGAAGAATTTAAATTATCAATGACATGAGAAATTAAAGGTATTTTATTTAATAATACTAATGGTTTTTCAATATTTGATTTTAATCTTGTTCCTTTTCCTCCAGCCATTATTACTGCTTTAATCATTAGTAAAAACCTTAAAATATTTTAAAATAAAAATAAGAAATTGAATAATAATAAAAATAAAAATAATCTATTAGGGAACTAAAAATAATAAACAAAATATAAAAATTAAAATATAAAAATTAAAATATAAAAATTAAAATATAAAAATTAAAATATAAAAATTAAAATAACGATAAAAATTAAATTAAATTAAATTACAAACTAAAATATTAAAAAATATTAAAAATAAGAAAATTATTTTTTCTGTAATTCTACTCTTTGTCCTAAAATACAAGACCCACCTTGTTTACCTCCAATTGGAGCTTTAGGAGTTCCCATAGAATTCATACAACGAGCCATTATAGAAGTTCCAAGTGCTAATCCATCACTTACAAAAATACAATCATTAAATTTATCTTTAACTTTTTCTAAGATTAATTCAGGTTTCTTTCCAGTGATCCCTGCTCTTCCAGTGATACCTAAAACTGAACCTTCAGCAATGATATTTTCATTAAAAGCAATATCTAATAATCTTTTAACGATAATAGCAGTAGTATGATCAATTGTGGCAAAAAGTGTAGCTATTCCATCATTATTATAAAGTTCTTCACCTAATTTCATTAAATCAGGTAAACCACTGGCATTTTCACCGACATCACAACCGATTAATGTTGTCCCAGCATCTTTTGCAGCCACAGGATCTAATGGAACCGTTCCAAATCTATCAACATCCATAGGAACTTTTTTAATATCAATTAATTTATGAACCCTTTCAGCATTTATTTTAGCTTTCTTCCAGTCGGCTTTTTTCAAAATATCTTTAGTATACAAATCAATAGCTGCACCACCATTTTTATCAACTTGTCCAGTTCCCCGTATTAAAGAATCTGGAATAACCCCCGCTAATCCTAAGAAATTTCCAATTGTATTAGCATAAGGTTCTTTATTGTTTACAATTCTGCCTGCTAAAGTAGATCCAAAATCAATAGAAACACAAGGATTCCTATAATCCACTTTAGTCCATTTAGCTCCAAGTTTAATTCCTGCAGTAACTAATTCTCCTTCCATTTCATTAGCAACAGATTCTTTACCTTTAGGTGGAAGAACACTGACAACTGCTCCATCAAACATTACTTTATCTAAAAGAGAATAATCCCTAATTCTCTCTGGAAGCATGGAACAACTCATTGCAGGAGCCATTTTACTTGGAGGAACACCTGCATCTAAACATCCATCAGCTAATGCCTTTATTAAATGTCCCACTTCTTTTGTAGTTTTAAATCCTGCAGTAACTCCAGTGGAACGAACTACAAAATCTAAATCTTTTTCCATATCAATTTTTGCTTCATCTAATGATTCTAAGACTGTAGATTTAACCATTTCAGCTACAGATTCCTTTGAAAGTGGAATACCCCAAACAGTTTTTCCAAAAACTTCTTCACCTTCTTTTGGTGGACGAATATCCCTTGTCATCTTAACAGTTTTGTTTATTAAATAGCTAATACTCGTATTAAGATTTGTAGCAGTGATAATACATTTAGTAGTTGTATTTCCAAGTTCTACTGATGCAGAGATATAATATACATCTGGTTTCATTGCATAACCAGCACCAACAGTTTTAGAAGAAAATCCTGTAGATTGAACATCCGTGAACTTTTTAAACTTAATATCTGCAATAATAGGTTTAGGTTTAAAAATTTTTGATAAAAAAGACATTTTACACACCATAAAAATTTTAAAATAACAATAGATTTGACAAAAATTAAAAATAAAAATCAATTTATAATTTTTAATTTTAGTAAATCTTAATGAACTCATATTAATAAATAAATTTAATTAAAATTTATTAAAAACTAAAATTTATTAAAAGCTAATTAAAATTATATTAATATTAGTTTATAAATTTTTTTAAATTATTTTTATTAAATTAAAAAACAAAAAAATAAGAAACAAAAAAATAAGAAACAAAAAAATAAGAAACAAAAAAATAAGAAACAAAAAAATAAGAAACAAAAAAATAAGAACCAAAAAAATAAGAAACAAAAAAATAAGAAACAAAAAAATA
>JAISIT010000292.1 GCA_031261915.1 Candidatus Methanoflexus mossambicus | reverse complement strand
TAATATTAGTTTGTTTAAATGCTCTTTTTCGTCTCATACAGGATTCACATACCCCACAATGAATATCTTCACCATTATAGCATGAATAGCTAAGTTCCATTGGAGCATTATATTTTTTACCTAATTTTACTATTTCTTTTTTGTTTAAATCAATAGCTGGTGCTTTAATTTCAATATCCTCTGGTGATCCAATAGCTATTAATTTATTGTATTGGTTTAAAAATTCTTTAGAATTATCTGGAAATGTTGCTGCTTCTTCCTTATCCCATCCTACAATTATAATTTCTGCATTTTCACTCTCTGCAAATCCAAGTGCAATAGCTGTAAAAATCACATTTCGAGCTGGAACCCATACATTTTTAGCAGATTCATTTGCTAAGTTTAAATTATCTAATTCTTCTTCTTTTAATTTTGGTAACTCTTTAGAAGATGTTAATGCAGATGATCCAAGATTTTTTAACCATTTTAAATCGATTATAGTATGTTTAAATCCTAATTTATTACAAATAGCTTTTGATGCTTTTATTTCCATTTCCACTGCCCTTTGACCATAATCAAAAGTTATTGCATGTATATCATATTCTTGTGCATAGTAAGCACTTGCAACACAGGAATCCAATCCTCCAGACAATACACTTATTGCTTTCTTTTTCATTTAATCACTTGATCGTTTTGTTGTTTATTTAAATACTAAAGTTTAGTTTATACTTTTATAAATAGTTCTTAAAATTATTTAAAATTATAAAATTATTTAAAATTATTTAAATTTTTTAATTACAATTAATATTAATATTAAAATTAGAATTAATATTAAAAACAATAATAGAAATAATAATAGAATTAAGAATTTAATTCTTGAAATTTTTCAAATTCCTTTTCAGCTATTTGATTTACTTCAATTAATGGAAGATTGAATTCTTCAGCTATTTTTTTAATATCTTCATATTCTGGCTTTTTTGAAACTATTTTATTGTCAACATAACCAATTTTAAATCTAATGGTTTTATTGGAATTATTTTCATTATTATCTAATGTTTCTTTAGTATTATCATTATTATTATCATTACTATTCGATGTATTGGTAAAATTATTTAAATATTTATTAAAATCAATTGTAATTTCAATAAATTCTCTTTTAGCTATTGCTCTGTGAGTATGTGGACTTATTCTAATTCCAAGAGTTCCAGTTTCTTTAAAAATAACAGATATTATATTATCTACATTACTACTTTTAGCTATTACAGTTAAAACATTTCCTGGACGGTTTTTTTTCATAATCACTGGAGTTATAAATACATCTCTTGCTCCTGCTTTGTTTAATCTGTTAAATAGATAACCAATTGTTTCTCCACTTAAATGATCAATATTTGTTTCAATTACTTGAATTTTTTCTATGTCAATTGGCGAATTTCCTTGAATTATTCTTAAAACATTTGGAAAATCAAGATCCATTGTTCCTGCACCGTAAGCTATTTTGTTTGGTGTCATCATTGGTTGAAATTCTTTAAATTCATCACAAAGTTCTAAGTATAATGCTACTCCTGTTGGAGTTGTTAATTCTTGATTTACTGGCCCTCCAATAGATTTAACATTGTTATTTTTATTATTATTTTTATTATTATTTTTATTATTATTATTTTGTTGGTTATTAAAATTATTTAATATCTCCAGAGTGGCTGGAGCAGGAACAGGAAGTATTCCATGCTGTGTTTTAATTCTTCCACCACCTAATGAAATAGGTAATCCAATTATTTTTTCTTTATTAAGTGAAAGTTCATAAAATCCATACAATGCTCCAAAAATATCAGCAACAGCATCAGCAGTTCCTACTTCATGAAAATGTATATCTTCAATAGCTATTCCATGAACTGTTGATTCTGCAATAGCTATTCTTTCAAAAACATTTTTTGCTCTTTCAAATACATCAATATAAGTTAAGTCATCATATTTTTCTTCCATTTCATCAATTTTTTCTAAAAATTTAGAGTAAGAAACTTTTTTTTCTTCTGTTTTTGGAGTAATATCCACATGAATAGCTTCAATCCCATGTTTATTAACTTTTTCTATTTTTACTTGGACTCCTCCAAAGTTTTGAGTTATATTTTCAATGAAAGATTTTAAATCTTCTTTATTTAAACCTAAATCAATTAACCCTCCAAGTATCATATTTCCAGAGATTCCTGCACCCTGTGGATCTATAATTACTGCCATTTGATCGCCTATTTTTCTTTTATTGGTTTTTAATACTCATTTATGAATTATTTATAAATTATTTATAAATTATTTATGAATATTTATGGATTATTTGTGAGTTATTTATATATTATTTATTTGTTACACATTTTATTTATCTTGTATTATATTTCACTATAATTAATCATATTATAAATATTATTTTTAAAAATAAAAATATTAAAATACATAAAAAAAAAAAAAAATTAAAAAATAATTTAATAAAAAAAAAAAAAAAAAAAAAAAAATAAAAAACTGTTTGTAAATCATTAATAAAAAGTAAAAAAAGTAAAAAAAATAGAAAATAAATAGAAAATAAATAGAAAAAAATAGAGAATAATATAAAAAATAAAAAAGAAATGATTAAATTATAAATCTTTCAAATATTCATTTAACTTCTTTTTCTCCCATTCGTCATTAAATAACTTTTTATCAAGATGGAAAAGTGATAAATATCTATAAATCAATAATATCCATGAAATAAACATTAATACCGTTGAAACATGGAAATAATTACCATAGTGCATATTTAAATAAATTAATAACACATTCAAAATAATTATCCTGAGTACAATGCTATAGAACCTTTTTTTTGCTTTTTCTTTATCCAAAGCAAATTTAGAATCAACATCAGCAAGTTCTGGAATTTCGTCTGATTTCATGTACTTTTTAAGTTTTTCCTCACTAATATCTTTATTTTTAAAATTTTTCCTTAATTTCCATAATTTTAAATAATTAAGAACAATCAACAATATAAATATTAAAATATATACTGCAAAGACAATTGTAGTGACAAAACTATCCACTCCATTTCCAATATTTTCATTTCTAACAATTATCATTCTAATTAAAATAGCGACAATTAATATAACTTGAAATATAAGCTGGAAATAGAAATTCTTTGTTTCCTTAACTAAAATTTTTCCTTTTATTTCTTTTATATCTGACATAAATATAACCAATTCAACAATAAATAAAATATAAACAAATAAAATATAAACAAATAAAAATAGAAAAATAAGAAATCAAAATATAAAAATCAATTAAAAAATTACAATTAAAAATCAATTAAAATTCAATATATTTATATGCATCAGAATTGTCAAATGCATAATGAACCTTGTTAAATTGATTCATAAATTCACTAACATCATTTGCAACTGTCTTTTCATCAATAGATACTTGTTTAATGAAATTAGCAACTTCTTTCATTTCTGACTCTTTCATTCCACGACGGGTGATTTCTTGAGTTCCTAATCTTATACCTGATGGTTTATCACTATGATTAACATCATCATAAGGTAAAAGATTTTTATTTAAAATAATATTATTATTTTCAAAGGTTTTAGCAAGAACAGAAGCATCTCCAACATTAGAAATATCAATAGCTACTTGATGAGACTGTGTGTATCCTAAATCTTCTGCTAAAACATTAAAACCAAGAGTAGCAAGTTCTTCTGCTAAAACTTTAGCATTTTTAATTGTAGCTTTAGCATAATCTTCTCCAAACTCTAACATTTCGGCTGTAGCTATTCCTAGACCTGCAACGTGGTGTAAATGATGATTACTGACTACTCCTGGGAAAACTGCATCATTAAGAGATTTTTCATATTCAAGATTATCTGAAAGTATAATTCCTCCTTGAGTTCCAGGGAAAGTCTTATGTGTGCTTCCAACAAGTGCATCGGCACCTTCACGAAGTGGATCTTGAAATTGTCCACCAGCTATTAAACCTAAAACATGAGCACCATCATACATTATTTTAGCTCCAACCTCATCAGCAACTTCTTTTGCCTCAGAAACTGGATGTGGGAAAAGGAATAAACTTCCACCAAGCAAAATAAGTTCTGGCTTTTCTTGGCGAATCATTTTAACCATTGCATCGGTATCAATATTCATAGATTCATTATCAAAAGGATGTTTTAAAACATTTAAACCATGAATTCCTGCAGCACTTACTTTAGAATGACTAATATGTCCACCTTTAGGAACTTCTAAAGCTATTAATTTATCTCCAGGTTTTGTAAATGCGAAAAACCCTGCAAGGTTTGCAACAACTCCAGAAGTTGGTTGAACATTAGCATATTTAGCATTATAAAGTTTTTTTGAGAGTTTTAATGTGAGTTCTTCCATTTCATCAATATATTTACAACCTTCATAAAGACGTTGTCCAACAAGCCCTTCAGCATATCGATGGGAAAATTCAGAGGCAACAGCTTCTCTAACTATATCGCTTGTAATATTTTCACTAGCTATTAAGTTTATACTGTCTTTCATCCATTTAGATTGATTTTTAGAAATATTTTTAAATTGATTTATATATTCTTGATTTTTCGACATGACTACACCATTAAAGAAATTAAATGGATAACTTTTAGTAAATTTTATTATTAAGTATAACTCTATTAAAATTTATTATTAATATCATCAATATTATTAATATAATTATTATTATCAATAATTTTATCCATATTATTAAAATTATATCTTTTTTAATTAATATAAATTTAATTATTTTATTAATAAAATCACCAATAAATATAATAAAAATTCTAAAAAAAGTAATAATAAATTATAAAAATGAAATTATAAAAATTGAAAACACCGAAAAATCAAAAATGATAAAAAAGTAAAAAAAAAGTAAAAAAATAAAAAAAAAGTAAAAAAATAAAAAAAAGTAAAAAATAAAAAATAAAATATTAGGGAGTTAAAACCCTAAAAATTATTTTCCTAAGTTTTCAAGAGCAGCTTCAATTTGTGCAAATATTTGTTCTGTTTTAAAATGATTTTGGTTCATAGCACCAGATGGACATGCTCCAACACAAGTACCACATCCTTTACAAAGAGCGATATTGACTTTAGCTTGATCATCTTCGATACTAACTGCACCATACGGACATAATTCAACACAAACTTCGCAAGCACCACAAATATCTTTATCTGTTGTAGCAACGATAGGTTCAATTTCCACTTCACCTTTAACCATAGGAATAGCTGCACGAGAAGCAGCACCTGATCCTTGAGCTACCGCATCAGGAATATCTTTAGGTCCTTGTGCAACACCAGCAAGGTAAACACCATCAGTTAAAGTGTCAACAGGTCTAAGTTTAGGGTGAGCTTCCATTAAGAAACCATCACCAGATTTGGATAAACCGATAGTTTGTCTTAAAGTTTCAGATCCTTCAGGTGGGACTAAACCGACACTTAAAACAACTAAATCATAATCATATTCAGTTACTTTATTGAGTAATGTGTCTTCTGCTCTAACAGTTAAAGTTAAATCAGGGTTTTCAATAATTTCTGCAGGTCTTCCTCTTAAGAACTTGATACCGTATTTTTCTTGGGAGTTTTTATAGAACTCTTCAAATCCTTTACCAAAAGCACGGATATCCATGTAGTATAATGTAACTTCTGTATCTGGTTCATGATCAATACATAATTGAGCATTTTTCATGGAATACATACAACATACTCTGGAACAATATGGTTTACCGATTTGCTCATCTCTTGAACCAACACAATGGATAAATGCAACACGTTTAGGAGTTGAATGATCAGATGGAACAATAACATGTCCTTCTGTAGGACCAGATGCATTAATCATCCTTTCAATTTCCATAGCTGTGATGACATTGGTGTGACGACCATATCCATATTCTAATTTTTCTGTAGGATCATAAGGATCGTAACCAGTAGCCACAATAATGGTTCCTACATCAATATCAACGAATTCACTTTCTTGGTCGTGCTTAACAGCTCCACGTTCGCAGATTTGATCACAGAGTTTACATTCGATACAATAATCTTTATCAATTGTAGCGCATAAAGGAACAGCTTGAGGGAATGGGATGTATGCTGCTTTGACCATACCAATACCTTCATCGAAGTAATTTGGCATTTCAATAGGACATACTTCTACACAAGAGCCACACCCAACACAAAGTTCTTCATCAATGTATCTTGGTTTTTTCTCAACTTTTACAGTAAAGTTACCAATGTAACCATGGACTTCTCTAACTTCTGAGTAAGTCATGAGCTCAATATTTTCATGCTTACCGACATCCACCATTTTAGGTGCAAGAATACACATGGAACAATCAAGTGTAGGGAAAGTTTTATCCAATTGACCCATTCTTCCACCGATAGTAGGATTTTTCTCAATCATGTAAGTTTTGAATCCCATATCAGCTAAATCGAGTGCAGATTGAATACCAGCAACACCGCCACCAATAACCATAGCTTTGTTATCAACAGAAACTTTAGAAGCATCTAATGGTTCTAATAATCTTGCCTTTGCAATAGCCATTCTGGTTAAATCTTTAGCTTTTGCAGTTGCATTTTCTGGTTCACCCATGTGAACCCATGAATCTTGTTCTCTTAAGTTAGCAAATTCAAATAAAAATTGATTTAATCCAGCTTCTCTAACACATCTTCTGAAAGTTGCTTCGTGAAGACGAGGAGAACATGCTGCAACAACGATTCTATTTAAACCATATTCTTTAATATCAGCTTGAATAGCTTGTTGTCCAGGATCGGAACAATAGTATTTATAATCTTTTGCTATAACAACATTTGGAAGAGTTTTTGCATATTCAGCGACTGCTGGGACATCAACGACCCCACCAATGTTTATACCACAATGGCAAACATAAACGCCGATTCTTGGCTCTTCATTTGCAATATTTTTTTCATTTTCTGCCATTTTATCACCTTGTACAATGTGAAATCTAATAATTTTTATAAAAATTAGACAATTATATAATATAAAAAATCTTATAAATAAAGCTTTCTATTAAAGTATTGGAGTAAAGTATAAATATGATAAATCTAAAAAATCGTTAAAACCTAAACAAATAAATATTAATACTTTAAAATAAAAATTATGAAATAAAACTATTTAAAAATATAAAACAAACTCTTATAACTCTATTAAAATAAAAAAAAATCAATAAAAAAATATGAAAAATACTAAAAAATATATAAAAAAAACATTTAAAAAATTATTAAAATAGCTATTAAATATCTATTAAAATAGCTATTAAAAACTTAATTAATCTTATTAAATTATTTTAATATAATAAAAATTAAATAATTAAAAATTGATATAAAATATTATATAAAATGAAAATTAATATAAATGTATTATGTTAAAAAAGTAATAATTATTGGAATAGTTAGTAAAGAGAAAATAGTTGATAAAAATAAGCAATCAGTTGTTAATCTATATTCTAAATTATATTTTAAAGATAAAACAAGATTTAACATTCCTGCAGGCATAGCCGCTTCCACAATAGCAACAGTATAATCTAAATTTTCCATTCCAATAATTGTTAAAATAATAAAACAAATAACTGGAGTTACAAATAATTTAAAAAGAGAAACAGGTGCAGAAATTTTTAAATTTTCTTTTAATTCTGTGAAATCTAAGGATAAACCTAAAACCAACATTATAATAGGAATAGTTGCAGCTCCAAAATATTCAATAACATTGTTAGCCACAGCACCTATTTCAAAATTAAAGAAATTTAATAAAATTCCTAAAATAACAGCCCATAAAACAGGGAAGCTTAAAACCTTTTTAATAACATCTTTGAATTTTCCTTCAAAAACAAACATTAAAATAATACTCAATGAAAGAAAAGTGAGTAATGATGCAATATCATAAAAAATAGCTTTAATAAGTGCAACTTGACCATAAATTCCCAATATCACAGGAAATCCAAGAAGAGCAGTATTTCCTAAAGTTACAGTAATTACCACACTCCATTTTTTAATTTTAGGAAATTTAATAAGCGTTAAAATAGAAAACAAGAGCACTCCAGTTAAACAACCACAAGTTATTCCAATAAGAGGCATGATAGCCAATTTTGGAAAAACAGAAATGTCTGCATGATATAAAGAATTAAAAATCATACAAGGCATTAATAAATAAATAACAAGATTATTTAATGAATATCCATCTTTAACAGTTAAAATATTCGCTCTTTTAAGAAAATACCCTACAAATATCATTACCACAATGGATAATATTGTTGTCTCTACTAAACTCATAATTCTATATAAATATATATTATATATTATACTTAAATTTATACATAAATCTATTTAAATACCTAATTTATACTCAAAAATAATATAGATTTATAACTAAAATATTAAAGTTATATCTATATTTTAAAAAAAATAAGATTAATAAAAATAAAATATGAATAAATAAAACTTTATTTTCTAATTTAAGTTATATTAATTAAAATAAAAAATAAAACTTTATTTTCTAATTTAAGTTATATTAATTAAAATAAAAATAAAAAAAATAAAAAAAAAGAGTATTGATTAATTAAAACCTAATTAATCAACAATACCATCAGAAGTGATTTTAAAAACACATTCTCCTTCAGGTAAATGTGGACTGTCTACTAATCTACCGATTCTTTTACCTGCAAGTCCTTTTTTAAGCCAAATTCTATAAGTAGAAGCATGTCCTAAAACATGCCCACCAATAGCTTTAGTTGGACTTCCAAAGAAAGCATCAGGACGAGCTTGAACTTGATTAGTTAAAAATACTGCTACATTATAAGTATTTGCTATATTTTGAAGAGTATGAAGATGTTGATTAAGCTTTTGTTGCCTTACAGCCAAAGATTCCCTTCCAATATACTCTGCCCTAAAGTGAGCCATTAAAGAATCAACAATTACAAGGCGAATATTAGTTCCACCTTGAATTAATTCATGAACCTTTTCAGCCATTAAAATCTGATGAGCAGAATTAAAAGCTCGAGCAATATGAATGTTTTGTAAAACTTCCTGATGATCTAATTCAAAAGCAGAAGCTATTTGCTCAATTCGCTCAGGTCTAAAAGTGTTTTCTGTATCAATAAAAACACATTGACCATCTAAACCACCTTTTTCCTCAGGTAATTGAACAGTAACAGCTAATTCATGAGAAATTTGACTTTTTCCACTTCCAAATTCACCAAAAACTTCAGTAATTGATTGTGATTCAATTCCTCCACCTATTAATTCATCAAAAGCTTTACTTCCAACAGTAATGTGTCCCACTTCTTTACGTCGTTCCATAACCTCTGCAGCAGTTTCAAAATCAATCAAAGCAGATTTACGAGCAGCTTCTATAACTTTTTCTGCTACACCTTCACCGATTTCTGCTTTAACAGCTAATTCTTTAGGAGTTGCAGTGGCAAGGCGCATCATATCTGCAAATCCAGCATCTCTTAATTTTTGTGCAGTTTTTTCCCCTACACTCGGTAATTCTTCTAATTCAACCATGACAATCATTCCTTAGATTTTTATTAATGAATAAAATTTAATATATCCTCTTTGATATTATCTTAATAATTTATAATGAAATTAAATAAAAATTAAATAAAAATTAAATAAAAATTAAATAAAAATTAAATAAAAATTAAATAAAAAAACAAATTAAATTACAACTCTTTAGAAATTATTCTTCTTGGATTTAGTCTTAATTCTTCATCATATTCATTAAAATTAACATCAGCAATAATAGTTATATTAAGACCAACTAAATCTTCAACTTTACCTTCTAAAGCACCTTCATCGCCACTATCATTAATTAATTCAACAATTTCATCAGTTGACATTCCAATTAATTCTTCAGCTAATTTACCAAAGAAAGTAACAGATATTTCATTCTCAGATTCATCTTCGCATACCGTAGGAATCATTAAAGTGTATTTTGGCTTATCAAATGATTCTCCACAATAATCACAAACATATTCATCATCAACCATTTCAATTGAATTGTTACAACTTGGACATTTATTTAATAAAATCTTATTACCAAATGCAGTGACAATCTTACCTGTAAACTTAACATTCTTATCATCGTCTTCAAGTTGATCTATAGTTTTAGGAACATACAATGTAGATTCTAAATCCTCACGACTTGGTAAATCTTTAGTATCTTCTTCATTTGCTCTTTCAACTTGAGAATTAACACCTATACTTAACTCATAGTCATCATTTCGATAAGTGACTCTTGGATTTTGGATTTTAATTGGATCACCAATATCCAAATAAATTTCTGCTTGATTATCCCAAAGAGAACCTTTAATAATGCCAGTTTCATCAGCAATTTCAATTGAACGAACAACACCAGGTTCTCCATCAGCCCTTGCAAATTCATTTGGTTCTGAAAGGTCTATAATCCTGCCAACAACTCTAATTCTTGAATCATCTTCTTCAAGATCAGCTATTTTTTTAGTAGTATAAATCATTTCTTCAAGTTCTTCTAATGACGGTAAATCTTGTGACTGCTCATCGGTTAAAGGAATAATTCTACTTACTTTACCAACATTTAAATCTATGGCATCCAAGCCCATTCTGGTTCTTGCATTTTCTATTAAAAATGCTGATCCAAGATTAAAAGCTCCTTCTGCTTTTTCATCCCAAAAAGAAACTCTAACCAATCCAGTTTCATCTGCTAAATCTGCAGAACGGACTAAACCTAAAGATCCATCATCTCTTTCAAATTCACGAACATCAAAAACAGATACCAGTCTTCCACGAACATCCACTTCTTCTCCTTCATCCTCATCATAATCTTGAATAGAAGCTATTTTTTTAGGACCAAGAAGTTTTTTATATTCATTTAAAACATCAATTAAAGAACTTTCTTCATCTGGATTAATGACAATTCTTGTATTCCAATTAGCATTGGCACTGTATCCAGTTTCAGCATACTCATCAAATTTAATATTAGCACCAATAACTTTCAATATATCTCCTTTGTTTATATCTAAGTTCGTATCATCATTCCAAAGAGTTAATTTAATTTTAGAAGTATCATCAGTGATTGTTATTGATTTAACTTTTCCAGGACTACCATCTTGTCTTTCAAACTCAATTGTATCCTGTATTTTTGTAACAAGACCTAATAAATTAACATCATTTGATTCTCTCGCATCTTGTATTTTTAAAATTTCTTCTTTGTATTCTGGAACATCGAAATCTCCTTTAATAATTCTTCCATCCCAATGAGAGATACTAAGTTCACCATTTCGTTCTCTTGGTTGAACATTTAGTATTTTAACAGAATCACCTTCACTTAATTCCAATTTTTCAATGAAATTAACATCATTATTCCATAAAGTGTAATTAATTTTACCTGTGGAATCTTGAAGTTCAAAAGAAGCAACTTGACCTGTTTTTCCATTAGATTCATAGCTATGAGGTGGAGATATTCTTGTTATTCTCCCAATAATATTAGCATTTTCATCAGCAACTAAATCTTCTATGTTTGTTATTTCTTCAGCATAATCTGGGAAATTAGAGTAATTAGAAGCATCTAAAACTTTTATCATAGATCTTGGAGTCAAATTAGCATCTACTCCGTCACCTTGATAATTTCTCTTAATGACAAGATTATCTATTTGAATAACATCACCTTCAGAGAATTTTTTAATATGTTTAATATTTTCACTCCAGAAAGTAGTAACAATCTCACCAGTATCATCAGCAAGAGTTACTTTAGACAATCGTATTTGTTTTTTCTTTTTAGAGGTTATATCCTTTGGTTGAGATATAGAAAAAACTTTTCCAATTATAGTAATCCTATCTTCACCATCTAACAATGTATTAATTTTTTTAACACCATCAGACGGAGTTGAAATAGATTCTACTTCTTCATCTTGGAAACTTCCAACAATCATCCGAGCAATATCAATATCTACAATAAAAGAGTTATTTTCATACTCTTTTTTCAATTCTTCAAGCTTTTGATTAAATTCTTCTTCACTTATTTTGTCTTTGACTTTCTCATATTCTTTTAAAATTTTTTGATCCATAAGAAACCCTCAAATATTATCCAATATATCCAAATATATCCAAAATTTTATATTCAGATATAAAAAAAATATATCCAAAATTTTATTCAAATATTGTTCAAATTATTATAATATATGTATTTAAAATTTTTACTTATAAATGATTGGTGAGAGCATTTGAAAACTAATATTTTTTTCAAAATATATCTCAATAGTAACATCTTGATTTTTAAAAATATTTACATATATTGCTTTATATTAAAAAAAATATTTAATTTAATTTTTAATTCTTTTATATTTACATTTCAATAGCTAAAATCCATTAAAAATATTATAAAATTTAATCAATTTAAAAACAAATAATAAAACAGAAAATTATTTAAAAATATCTTAAATTTATAACTAAATACTAATTTAAAATGGAAAAACATAGATTTTAATTAAAATAAGATATTAAAAAAGTTAAAATATCTATTTACAACCGAATTTTTTAATAAAATAAATTATTTCAAATTATAATTATTTTTTAGAAAAATAAATATCAAATATCAAATTTTATAAAAAAATAACTATCATTTTATATTATGTTTTTTATTAAATAAATATTTTTAATATTATTTCTATAATTATTTCTTAATTACATCCATAATTATTTTTATAACTATTTCTATAACATTTCTATGAAATATAAATAAATAAACATAATTTATTTTTCATATATAAAGGTTTTTAAAATAAATTATACTTCCCTATGAAAAAATGAATAAGCTATAAAAAATTGCTTTACTTTATTAAATTTTTATAATTAATTATGTGATTAAATTTTAAAAAAATAGAAAAAATTTAGTAAAAATAATTTATTTGACATTAAACAAATGAAAAAAAGACATATATACTTAAATTAATGTTAAAAAATGATATTAAACTAAATAATAAATAATAGATATTTAATTAAGAAATTAATATTAATAAGCATTTTTATTACCATTTACAATAGTTTTAGCCATTATTACAATATCTAAACCCAAACTCCAACGTTCAACATATTCAATATCAAATTCTATGCGCTTTTTAATAGATGTATTGCCCCTAAAACCATTTATTTGTGCCAAACCAGTAATTCCAGGTCTAACTTGATGTTTAACCATGTATTTTGGAATATCTTTTTTAAATTTATTCACATAGAATGGTCGTTCAGGTCTTGGACCCACAACACTCATATCTCCTTTTAAAACATTGAAAAATTGAGGCAATTCATCTATACTTGTTTTTCTAATAAATGTTCCAATTTTAGTCTTTCTTACATCATCAGAAGTTGTCCATAATGAATCAGAGGCATTGAAATCTTGAACTTTCATGCTTCTAAATTTATACATGGAAAATGGCTTATTATGTTTCCCTATTCTTTTTTGTTTAAATATAATTGGTCCTTTAGAAGTAAGTTTAATTAAAATAGCTACGATTAACATTATTGGAGAAGTTATAATAATAGCTATTAGTGAAACAAAGATATCTGATACTTTTTTAATAAATCCATTGAAAGGATTATCTAAAGGAACATAACGAATATTTATTATAGGTAAATCATCAATCATGTCAATAGATGGCTTTGCAGGGAAATATTTATAATAATCTGGAATTATTTCTGCTTTAACTCCATTATTTTCACATATATCCACTAATTCATTTAATTTAGAGTAATATTTTAGTGGAATAGAAATAATCACCCTATCAAAACTATGTTTTATAATAAACTCTTCTAAATCATCAATAGCACCTATTATCTTCAATCCATTACATCCTTTAATCTCACGACCAACATCCGTTGATTTTCCTAAAAAACCAACAATAGAATAACCTAAAAAAGACTTATTAAGAATTGTCTTTGCAAATTTACGGGAAAGATCTCCAGTTCCAACAATTAAAACATATTTTAAATTTTTATCCTGACTTCTAAGGTATTTTAAAATAGATCTAAATGTAAAACGTTCCAAAATACCAAAAATAGTTGTAAAACTTGCAAATAAAAATATCATTATTCGTGAATAATCAGGTCTATCAATAACAAAAAGAAGAGCTATTAAAATAAGAAACAATAACAAATTAACTTGAATAATTCGACTTGCCTCGGATATAATACTTGAATGATTTCTAAATGGCTTATAAAGTCCAAAAAAGTAATACAGCAAAATATATAGAGGTAAAATAAAAATCATTAAAATAAGATAGTTATTTAAACCTAAAAACTTACCTAAAGGACCAAATAGTGTTGTATGAAAACGAAGCAACCAAGAAACATATAAAGCAAAAAATATAACAAAAGAATCAATTAAAATGAGAACAATATTAAAAAAACGTTGATTTTGCTTTATCAATTATAAAACCTCTAATATAAATCGTGAACCATAAAATAGCTAAAATATATTATTATTTATCAATATAAACTATAATAATCAAATATTAAATAAATATCAAATTAAGCATTAAAATTATTATTAATTAATTTATTAAAGTTATTATTAATTCCAATTAATATAATTATAATTAATACAATTATATTTATTATAACTTAATTAATACAATTATATCTATTATAATACTTATTTATATAAAAACTAATATTTATATTATAATATAGATATTAATAAATTAAATGATTATAAGTATATTATTTAACAATAAAAATATTAAAAATCATAATAATATTAAAAATCATAATAATATTAAAATTATAAAATAGAAAGTAAATAGAAAGTAAAATAAAAATATCAAAATTATTCTAAATATACTAAATATACTAAATATACTAAATATATTCTAAAAGAAACAATTATTAATACAAAAAATATAGTAATGTGGTTTAATGAGGTATAAAACTCTTATTTTTTTAGGAATTGGAATTTTAATAATGGGTGTTATGATATATTTCATAGGATTTGATGAAATAGTCGATGCAATCAAAATAGCTAATATTTACTATATTTTACTCGCAATAATTGTGCAAATTATCACATATTATCTTTTTGCACTTAGATGGAAGATAATGAATAAAATAGCTAATATTAACATTTCAATAAAGAAATTAATCCCAATGGTTTTAATTGGAATGGCTATTAACAATATTACTCCAAGTGGTAGAGGTGGAGGAGAACCAGTTAAAGCTTATGTCTTATCAAAAGAAACTGATGAAGCATTTGAAACAACATTTGCCACAGTAATTGGTGATAGAGCATTGGATACTATTCCATTTTTAATTTTAGCAATAATCACTGTAATTTTAATGATCTTTAGTTTCAATATTTCTTATTGGATAGTCAATATACTCATCTTTGGAGTGTTTATTGTCACAATAGCTTTTATCATTTTAATTTATATGTCTGTTAACCGAAAAATTGCAGAAAAGATTATAACATTTGTTTTACGAATAATTAGGATTTTTTACAAAAAAAAACAAGGCACACTTGAAAAAACAATCACAAAAGCAATTGTTGGATTTCAAGAAACCATGAGTTTAATGCTAAAGGATAAAAATGTTCTATTTAAAGCACTACCATTATCATTTCTAATTTGGATAAGTGAAATCTTAAGAGTATATATTATATTCCTTGCTTTTGGAAGCCAAGCATCACCCATAATAATTGCTGAAGTTTTCATTGTTGCAACTTTGCTTGGAATGATTCCACTTTTACCTGGAGGTTTAGGAATTATTGATGGAATGATGATACTTCTTTTTTCTGCAGGAGGTATAAATCCCGAAATAAGTGCCGCTGCAACAGTAATTGAACGTTTAATATCATTTTGGATGACAACATTTATTGGATTAATATTATTACCATATTATGGATATTCAATTACAGAAAAATTAACAGGAGAGGATATTGAAGATGAAAATGAATTATTAGAAGAAATTATAGAAGATAAAGATAAAATTGAAGAAATTTTTGATAAAAAAGATAATGAAACTGAAAATAAAGATAAAAATGAAAATAATGAGAATCATGAAGAATCATATAATAATGAAAATTAAATAGAAAACTTTATTTTATAAAAAATAAAGACTTTAATATATAATAAATTCATTTAAATAATAATTTATTCTAAAATTTATTTTAAAATTTATTTTAAATAATAATTTATTTAATAATAATTTATTTTAAACAATAATTCATTTATACTATTCGTTTAAATAATGATTATTGTAAAATACTCTTTTATTTATTGTAAATACTCTTTTTTTATTGAAAATATTCATTTATTTCCAATAATTAATGTTATAATCATATTATAACCATTAATATTTATAATAATAGATAACTATAAATAAATTATAGATTATATAATCTAAGGTGAAATTATGCAAATAAATGGTGTAGATATTAAAGATACATTCGCAGAAGCTTTTGGAATAAAAGTTTCAAGACTACTTGTAACTGCAGCAACTAAAAAATTAGCTTTAACTGCTGCAACCGAAGCTACTGGATATGCAACATCTGTAATTGGATGCCCAGCTGAAGCAGGAATTGATGTTTATCTTCCTCCAACTGAAACCCCTGATGGAAGACCTGGATATGTTATTATGATTTGTAACATGTCTAAAAAGAAATTATCCCATGAATTACTCGAAAGAATAGGTATGGGAATTTTAACTGCTCCTACAACTGCAGTATTCAATGAACTTGAAGATGCTGATGAAATGTTAAATGAAGGATTTAAATTAAAGTTCTTTGGAGATGGATATGAGAAAGAAATAGAAATTGATGATAGAAAAGTATTTTCAATTCCTATAATGTCTGGAGATTTCTTAGTTGAATCTGAATTTGGAATTAAAGATGGTGTCGCAGGTGGAAACTTCTTTGTAGGTGGAGACAGTAAAATGTCAGCACTTTTAGGTGCTCAAGCAGCTGTTGATGCAATATCTAATGTTCCTGGAACAATTACTCCTTTCCCTGGTGGTGTTGTTGCTTCTGGTTCCAAAGTTGGTTGTAATAGCTACAAATTCTTAGATGCATCTACCAATGAAAAAATGTGTGTTAGCTTAAAAGACGAAGTTGCAGAATCTGAAATCAGAGAAGACATAAATGGTATTTATGAAATCGTGATCGACGGTGTTGACGAAGCTTCTGTTAAAAAAGCTATGACTGAAGGTATTAAAGCTGCATGCACAATCCCTGGAGTTCTTGAAATAAATGCAGGTAACTTCGGTGGAAATCTTGGAGCTTACAAATTCAATTTAAGAGATTTATTTTAAATAATCTTTTTTAATTTTCTTTTTTTATTTTTCATAACTATTTTTCATTAGTATTTTTTAATAATAATTCTATTTCTATTTCTATTTCTAATTATAATCTTATTTATAATTTTATTTATAATTTTAACTTTAATAATATTTCTATTTCTAATTATAACTTTGTTTACATATCTAATTTTAATAATAATTCTATTTCTAATTATGACTTTAATTTTAATAATAATTTCAATTTTACTATAAAATTAATTATGAAAATAATTGTTATTTAAATGATAATTCCAAATTTAATTTTATTTAACAAAATTAAGTTATAAAAATAAGTTTTATTTAATTTCAATAGAATCATTTGTTTATTTAAAAAATTTTAGAATAAAAACATCTATTTTTTTATAACTCATATTATAAATAATAAAAATAATAAAAATAATAATAAAAAATATAAAAAATTTAGGCATGCCTAAACATTTATATGCTATGAGATTCAATAGTATAATTGGCTACTAAAAAGTAGTTAAAAATACACAGCATATATAATATATAGTCTAAATTATATCGTCTATATATCCTCCAAAAAATAAACAAAATAGAATCTCAGTTGATGCTCAAAAATTTAACTATCACCTCATCTTGTACAAATATCAATTGAGATTATCCTATTTTAAAATATAAAATAAAAAAAGAAACAAAAAATATTAAACAAAAGAAAAAAATATAAAAAAAGAAAAATCAATGCGAAAAAAGAAACAACAAGGTTTTGCAAATGAAAAAAAGAATAAAATAAAAGAGATATAATGGAAAAATAATAAATAATCAAATAAAAACACTATCCAAAATCAATAGCTATTTACTTAAGAATTTTTATTACTCAACCATTATCAATTTACCTGTTTTTGGATCTTTATAAACCTTACCCATTTCCACATAACCTTCTCCTGATTGACTACTTGTGTCTGGGGTTTCATTAAGTTGTTGACCTTGATCTACTTGTGAAACCTTTTGAATTGTATTCATTGCATTTTGTTTTTCTTCTTGACTCATATCTTGATTAAAAACAATAGCTTGCATGTTCCATGACAGGACTAAAAATATTAAAAGTCCTACAGCAATTACCAGCATTGCATCAACTATATTCCCAGTTCCAGACATTGGATCTTCTTCAATTCTACAACCTCGTCTACTTCTTTTTCTTCTTGCCATTTTATCACAATATATAGACAATATCTGTTATTATGTTATTTATCATAGAAATCAAGAATTGCATCACTTATTGCATCAATATTTGCAAGATATTCATCATACCAACGCCTTCTGATTTTACTAACCATATATGCAAGGGCTCCAGCACCGATTCCAACAACTGTTGTATCAAAAGCAACAATAATAGCTTGTGCTAATATATTAACATCTCCAGTCCCAAGAGCAGCTAAACCTGGACCCATAGGGATTAAAGTCCCCATCAATCCTAATGTTGGACCTATACGAGTAACAATATCAGTTTTTTCTATGATTTTTTCAATCTTATCCTCTTCATCTTCAATTAATCGTCGTGATAATGCCTTTCGAGATTTAGGTCTTAGATTTTCACTATTAGCTATTTCAATTAATACATTTTTCTGTGAATTTGATAAAGAAGAATCATTTATAACTTCTTTAACTTCATCTGGAGAATTTGAATCAGATATATCATTTATTAAATCTTTTATTTTTAAAACTGGAATTTTTCTCCTTGAGGTAAATTCTGAAATTAATCCTCCAAGAGTTATTACTGCATATACTACGAAAATAAGTAAAATTATCACTACAGGAATCAACAAACTTTGAGAAATCACATTTAAAATTGTAGTTAAAATATCGCTACCAGGAATAATTGCTACCATTAAATCACCCATATCATTAAATAATAAGAAGAAATTATAAAACTTAATACAAAATTATTTAAAATTATTTAAAATATTAAAAATCATTATAAAATATTAAAATTATTATTTATATTACTAAAATTATAATTTGTATTACTGAAATTTTTAGTAATTATATTATTATGAAAAAATATAAAATATATAAACTTACTAACTATATAAAGATTACGAAAAAGAAATAAATTAAATTTAAACCTTCTTAAAATTTCAATTATTTATTTAAAAGACCATTTCTTCTAGTTAAAAATACTCCACCAATAATCAAAATAGCTAAAACTATTATAACATAGAGAATATAATTAGTATTTTCAATAGTTATGCTCCCCATAGATTGCCCAATAGCTGCAAGTATGTTAGGAATAACAAGAGCTGAAATTAAAAAATATAAACCTAAAAATAACATAAAACTTCCTAAAACAACTGGGAAAGGTTTTTTAATCAAACGAACAATAGTTTTAGATAAGAAATAGCTAACTACAATAACCAACATTAAAGCAAGAGCAACATAAGGACTTAAATCATTAGCAGCCAATCCAACAGTTGGAGCAACAAGCAATATGCTCACAACAATTGATAAAAAACAACAAGGACAAGGAGCCAAAATAGCTATTGCTGAGGTTTTAGAAGTATTTTTTTGATGAACTTTATATTCTCTAATAGTTAAAACTCCTGCAACTATCATTATAACTGCCATTATCATAAAAAACACTGAATTATATGAATAAATAAAATCAGTTATCTGTGTAGAAAATGCTGACGAAATTAAAGTTATTATATATGTCCCTAATCCATAAAGTGCAACAAGAACAGCTAATGATTTTTTAGAAAATTCCGCCATTCCTGTCGCAAGCCCTATCTTAATTCCAAACACCATAACTGCTGCAAAAACACCAAACCGCCACAATACATTCAAAGAGTCCATACTATCCACCGATTATCTTAAAAATATCATTAAAAACTAATTATTATAAATTTATTTAAATATAGTTTATTTAGAATTATTAAATTTTAAAATATCTTGAAACAGAAATATGTTAAAAAAATTAAAATATTAAAAAAATAAAATTAAAGTTCTTTTCGCCTATAATAAAAGAATCCAATTCCAAACATAGCAAGTAAACCAATAACACCCCCAATAGCTACAAATGGCATTGAAGTTTCTCCACTTGAGGAAGATGATTTTTTAGAAAGTTCATAAGAATTTGAATTATCAGAATTAGATTCGTCTGCTGGTTCTGATTGAGCTTGTGCAGTTACTGGTTTTTGAGAACTTGGAGTTTGTTCTCCAGGAGTTTGACCTGGAGATCCTTGAATATTAGAAGAATCTTGAGAATCTTGAGAATTAGACGATGAATCAGATGAACTGGAAGTGGAAGTGGAAGTGGAACTTGAAGTTGAAGCATCTGAAGATGATTGTCCTTGATTTACATCAGAAGAACTTCCAGGAGTTCCTTCATAAGTTGCTGCTCCTAAAGTAGCTTGTTGTAGTATATCAGAATACTGTTTTTTAAGATCATTAGATAAAGTAGACATTCTAACAACAAATTTATTAAATTCAATATTTCCACATGTGTGGTGACAACATGCAACACCATAATCAATTGTAGTTTTAATATATTGGTCTGCTAATTGTTGAATTGTCGTTGCATCTGTTTTCCATTTATTTTTTCGATAAAGTTCCATCATATAACCTCCCATGCTTTGAACTGAATAAGATAATGCATCAGAAGTCACATCTATCCCAATAACATTAAATCCAAGTGCATCTAATGTAGTATCTGAAAGAATATTTTCACCATTCTTTCCAGTAGCTACCATCATAAATCCAAATACATACTCATAGGATTCAGCATATTGAATGGCTCCTGTTGCTGTTTTAAACATAGCTTCTTTATAGACTGGATTAAGAAGTGTAGATTTAATTTCAAAATTTAATTGTTCTCCTAAATCACGGGCAATAACATCATTTTTATTTCGAATATCAAATATTGCAGTATCTGGATTTCCACCTAAATTCTGAGAAGCTCCAAGCATTCCTCCAAACCAATCCATATAATCATCAGTATCTAACAATCCCCATGTGCTGTCAATATTTTGACTAACAACATCTAAATTTTTAAGTAAATACTCATAATCTGATTTAGCAGGTCTTACAACTATCCTACCAGTTTCATCAATAGACCATGCATTTGAAACTCTTGAAAGATATATAGAAGTTAATTCATCATTTATATTAATCGTATTTTCCCACTTAGCAGTATTTGGAAGGTAATCACTTACTCCTGTTCCTGCAAGAATAGCTCCAGGCAAACCAAAGATTCTATCAAGGGAAGGATTTTCATTGTAATGTTTTTTAATAAAATTAACGGCTTCACTCTCATCGGTTGTATTAAAAACTGTTAAACTAACTGCTTCAACCATCCATTTTATCCAATTGGTGTTACTTGTAACTGCACTTGCAACAACATCAATACGTGGACGGTTAATAACTGTTCCATTAGGCAATTTAACAGTTAAATCTTTTAAAGGAATTAATTCAACACCAATAACATTTCCAGTTCTATCATATTTTGGTTGAACACCTAAAAAATATAAGAATTCTGCCATTGTAACTCCTTCAGTTCTAAGAAGTTCAGTTCCCCACATTACAAGACCTACAAGTTCTGGAAACTTATTATTTGCAAGATAATATTCTACCATGAGTTTATCTGCTATTTTTTTTGCTGATTCCCATGCTGCTTTAGTTGGCATCTTTTTAGTGTCTGTTGTGTAAACATTTTTACCCGTTGGTATTGAATTAGAGTAAGATGGATCAGCAGAAAGTCCTGGTAACACATATTCCCCATTTAATGCATTAAAAATAGCTTCCCACTCTTGAGAACCTAAAAGATTAGTAACTGTCATATTAGCAAACATTATTATTTCTGCAAAGTAAGCAAAATCTACACGATTTTTATCAATTAAATAATTTTCAAGATTAGGAATTGATCCATTAATAAATCCCATTAATAATTCTTTAAAAAACTTAGACTTATCTTTAGACACATCATATTTATCAAAATCTGCAATATCTCCAGTGATTAAACTTGTGACTATGTCTATTAAAAATTCCTGTATTTTATATTTTTCATCCAAATAATCAAGGGAATGTAATATATCATCATAATAATCAATATTATTTAAATTAGAATATAAATAATTTTTAATAATATTATATGCTTCTGTTTGTGAGCTTACAATTGTAACGGTCATATTTACAAGCTCAACTCCCTCTAAAATCTTACCTAAACTATGTAATCCTAATGTTACACTCGTAGTATCTAAATCTTCGAGAAGTAAATGAGTTTTTTCAAGCCAATCATCAAAACTTTGATTTTCTTCTGGTAATGAAATTGCATATTCTGTTGTTAAATTATGTTCAACAATAAATTTTAATATTAACTCTTTGTATTCTTCTTCTAAACCATTAGCATTTTTAATAGCAGATTCATAATTTTTAATATAATCATTTAAAGTAATTAAATCACCATACAATCCAGTAATTACCATAGCAGGAGTCATGTGGCTAATTACCATAGCAGCAGATCTTTCTTTTGCTACTGCTGCTTCACCCGGATTAGAAACAATGTATGGATAAATATTTGGAATATTCATAAGCTCAAATGACCAATCATCCTCTTGAAGCCCTATATTTCGTCCAGGTAACCATTCTAAGGTTCCATGTGTTCCCATGTGAATCATAGCATCTGCATTGAAAATTTCATCTAACCATTTGTAAAATGTGATATACTGTTGGTGAGGTGGAATCTTTGGATCATGATATGCTTCTGTATCAAGCTCTTCTTGTCCTCTACTTGGTTGGAAAGTAATAAAAATATTTCCTACAAGCATTCCAGGAATAAAAATATATGATTCATTGTAAGTCATTATTTTACCAATACCTGAACCCCATTTATCAACTAACTCCTCTTGTAGTTCTGTTGGTAACGATTTATAAAATTTTAAATATGTATTTAAATCTACTAACTGTGATAATCCTAAACTATTATTGTTTAACCAATCCCAATTCTTTTCAACATAAGAATTAAGTAATCCTTTAGCCCAAGACCCTTTGTTACCAAATTCTGCAACAATAGTATATAATTCATCAGCATTTGGAATTTCTGATTTTTCCATACCTATATCATAACCATTATCATATAATTTCTCTAATAAATCATGTAAGCTTTGGAAAACATCTAAAAATGATGCTCCAATTTCCGCTTTTCCAGGAGGATAGTTATATAATATCACTGCAAGTCGTTTCTCTTTATTTTCTTTTTCTCGTAAGTTAACCCACCCAAGAGTATTTTCAACTAATTTTTCAATAGCTCCAGGAATAACATGCTCTTTTCCATAATCATCAACATACGATGTGGCTACAGCACCAAAAACACCTTCAAAAGTTGGAATTGTGACTCCATATATCCATTCAAGCTGTGGACCAATTTCACTTTTATAAGAAAGTTCACTTATTGAATCTACTGCTTTAATAACTTCAATATTCATTTGACTAAGCTCATCAATAGCTCCAGCATTAGATTCTCCCATATTTTCATAATCAAGAGACCAGGAATAAAGAGAATTTACACTTGCCAAACCTTGATTTGAAACATTTGAAAATATAAGAAGTAACTCTGCCATTGAAGGAAAAACTTCAGAAGAGTAAATATTAAATGCAGCTCTACCTTGAGATTCGTATTCTCTAATTAAAGCATCCACAGTTGCTGCACCACTTGAAGCAGACCCTCCAGCATAATAGCTTGCAATTACAACAAAAGCATTGTTTAGTTTAGGTTTATTTGCTTTATACCATTTTTCAAATTCATTATAAAGTTCTTTTGAAATAACAGAAACATTTAACCATTTTTGATACTCAACAACCATCCAATTCAAGCTTCCATGACCATCACCGTCATAACCAGGGTTGTTGTTTATCCATGTATTAAGTAATTCATCAGAAGGTTTTATTTCCCATCGCCCATAATCTGGATGATAAATACCCCAACTGGATTGTGCAAATTTAGGTGTTTTATTTAAATCTAAGGTTGGATTAACAGTTGTTTCACCTAAAAGATAAAATATATAATCTAATAAATTTTTCATATTCTCTTTAAGAATATACATAGTTTCATTACTTGCACCATAAGCAACTTTAAAGTATGTGCCAATATAAGTGTTTTCTATAGTTTGTGGAGTATTGTTTGAGGCATTAGCTCCAACAAAACTTAAATTTATATGATTTCCAAAGAATTTATTACTTTCAGAGCTATTCTCATCATCAAATATTCCAAATCCATAAGCAACTTTAAAATTCTTAATTGCAGGAATATCACTTGTAAATAAACTTGCAGGAACAGTTGAATCATATCCATACATATCAATATACATAAAGTTTGCATAATCAAGTAACCAGAATTTTGCTTCTTCAGCAGATTTATTATTCGCTTCAATATCTAAATAATAAACCCTCTTACTAATATCCATAAGAGAATCAATTTCAACATGATAACCAGTATAGTAAGCAATAATAGCTATATCAGGAATAAAAATATGCTCTAATTTATATGAACTACCAGATATAGTAACATTTTTAGAAAATTCAAGATAAGTAGAATATTTTATATTAAACGTATAATTTCCAGGATCCAAATCAAATAATAAGTTTCCATCACCCTTTGTTTTCCCAGAATAAACAATTTTTCCAGTATTATTATCTTTAACTAAAACATACCCACCAACAACATTAAATCCATCTTCACTATATCTCCGTGAACTTTCATTGTATGCATCTTTAACACTTATTTCCACAGCAGTTTTCCCTGATCGACCAGTTGAACCACCATTCCCATTATTTCCACCACTTCCACCATTTTCAATATTTTCAATATTTTGAATATTTTCATCCGAATCATAATCATTAACACCACCAACACCATTATTAACATCATTAACATCATCATTAATGGAATTAAGACCATTTTGATTATTATTTGAATTATCTGTAGCATTAACAACATTAAATAAACCAAAACATAAAAATATTAAAGTTATGATTGTTAAAAATAATTTAAATTTATTATTATTCATTTTTTTACCATTTATTAACTCATTATTATTTTCATAAATCTTATAAAAACTATCAAAATTAGTATAATAAATAAAATTAGTATAATAAATAAAATTAGTATAATAAATAAAATTAGTATAATAAATAAAATTAGTATAATAAATAAAATTAAAAATAAAAAAAATTAAAAATAAAAAAAATTAAAAATAAAAAAAATTAAAAATAAAAAAAATTAAAAATAAAAAAAATTAAAAATAAAAAAAATTAAAAATAAAAAAAATT
>JAISIT010000205.1 GCA_031261915.1 Candidatus Methanoflexus mossambicus | reverse complement strand
TCAACAATACTCTTGATATTAGTTATAAACTCTTTACCACATTTTTTACACTTATATTTCTGTAAACCAGCATTAACTTCTCCTTTATCATAATAATATAATTTACGATAGTATAAAGCATTATACTTAATTGATGTTGAGTTACACTCTGGACAATAAGGATTTTTCATCTCAATTCGTAAAATACCTTTACTATACCATGTAACTAACTGTTTAGAATGTTTATTATCGGATTTTTCTCCAACAGAGTTATTAGCAACATATTTTGCTAAATCTTCAGAAAAATCACAAAGTTTATAAGTCTGTTCATCTAAATTAATAATTGGAGCATTTGTTTTTGTACTTGACATACTTAAATATATGCTCCATTAAATATATAAATTTTACGGCCTTATTTTCTAAAAATAAACAATATAAACTATTTTTTAATATATAGATGAATTTTTTGTAAAAAATCAAAAACAGCAAAGTTTTTGACACAGCCAATCAAACTTCGAATCGTTTCAATTAATTTTGGTGAAATCCTAATTTCCCAAAAAACATAATTGTGGGACAGCCTCATTCTTAAAAAAAACTTAAAAATTAATTAATATTTTAAAATTAATGAATTTAAAATTTTTTAAAACCTTAATAAAATACACCAAAATAATTTTTTTTATTTAAAACTTCCAATATTGTTTATATATTTTAAATATCCCTTAAAATCATTATCTTCTAAAAATTCAAAATAAAATTCATGAAATTCATTGCTAAATCCCGTTAAATATTTACAAATGCTAAAATTTATTACCATTTCCTTAAATAAAGTTTTTTGAATTTCAGAATCAAATCCATCTAATTTTAATCCATTTTTAAATGCATCATCATATCTCCAAATAATTCTTTTATATGCGATTAAATAATCTTTTTTATTTATATTTTCTAATTTATTTAAAAATTGTATAATTAATTTATTTGCTTTAATAATTTGTTTGATTTTATTTATTGTGAAAGTTGAATTTCTATTTTCAACTTCACCTCTCCAATAATAATAAGTTCCAACAGCTGGAACACTTATATTTGAATAAAAAGTAGCAAATGCTGTAAAAAGAGTATCTTCAGCTACAGAAAGTTCTTTTGAAAAATAAATATTATTATTTTCTATAAATTCCCTTCGGTATATTGCATTCCATACAACAACTGAATGATCATTTGGATTAAGGAACTCATTATTTTCTTTTTTTTGCTTTAATAATGAATTTAACTCTGATTCTTCATCATTACCCGTAAATGAATATTTATAAGTTGTTCTTACTATATCTGCATTTTTATCTTTTGCTTCATTAAATAATGTTTCATAAAAATTTAAATCAATCCAATCATCAGAATCAACAAAACCAATATATTCACCTTTAGCTATTCGCATACCGTTATTTCTTGCAATAGATTGTCCCTGATTTTCTTGATTTAATATTTTTATTCTATTATCCCACTTTGCATATTCTTCTAATATATTTAAAGAATTATCTGTTGATCCATCATTTACACAAATAATCTCAATATGTTTTAATATTTGATTAACAACACTATCTAAACATTTCCTAAGATATTGTTCACTATTGTAAACTGGAATTATTACTGAAACTTTTGGTTTAATATCTATTTTTAATTTTTCTAAGATTTCAGGATAATATTCTACTATATTTTTAAAGTTAGTGTCATTTATCCCATCACGATTTTCAGTCCATAAAGTTGTTTCATTGATAAAATTAAGTGCTCTTAATGGATTAACATAAATTTCTTTAGAATATCCATTTGGAACTATTTTAATTTTACGATTATTTTTTAATGCCATTGCCCAAAACCATATGTCATCTGTATTTGGAGATAATTTTTCAAATAAATCTTTATTTAAAACATCCTCATGTAAGCTGTGAGGAGGGTATAAAACTCCTCCAACACCTGTGAAAAAATTTGTGAAAGATGAATATGAATCTTGGTTTAAACTTAAATTAATATCATTAGATATGTATAAAAGTTTCCAATCAACATATGGAAGAATATTATTATCTTCATCTGTGTTTATTTCTCTTACTCTATGTGCTACAACATTTTCCCCATCATATTCTTTGTATAATTGTTCTAACCAATTTTCAGGATAAAATGCATCATCATCTGCTGTAACTATTATGTCATTAGGATATTCTTTTAAAGCTGGAATAAGTTTTTTGTAGCTTTTGATGTCTGCTGTCCATTTTATTGTTAAACCATGTTTTTTAAATTTTTTTACTTTAATTGGAATATCTTCTTCTAAATTAGGAAATTGTTCTTCGCCAAGCCACAAAATAAGTTCATCAGGTTTTGTAGTTTGATTTAATAAGGAATATAAAGTGTAATGTATATCATACATTCGTTCAGGGAAAGATGTTAGAGAAACTATTAATTTAGGTGTTCTTTTTTCTTTATTTACACCATATGACTTAAAATTTTCAATTTCACTTGATATTTTATCTTTATTAATTTGATTTATATCAAAAATTTGAGAATATTTATTAATTTTTTGCTGTGCATTATTTAACTTATTATTTAAAATATTTATCTGATTATCTAACTTATTGAGCCTCAAATGATTTTTGGATTCAGATAATCTGTTTATTTCATTCTTCTGACTTTCTAACTTCTTCTTTAGTTTAGTTATTTTATTCTCATTTTTAACTATTATTTCATTTTTCTTGTCCAAAAGTTTATTAAGATATTTATTTTTTTTTAACTGAGCTTTATAAACATTACTGTGACTTAATAATTTAGTTTTAATCATTTTTAACATTTTAACCACATTTATATAAAAATTCTACTAGTTGGAAAATCACTAAACCATTAAGATTTATTAAAAGTAAATTAAAAAGATGAAAATATTCTTTGTTAAAATACTTTCACCAAAAATTTAATAATATCCTGTTAATTTATTCATATGAGGAATTTTACTTAAAATTAAAACCATCCCCCAACTAACTATTAAAACTAGAATAGTAAGGAAAGGTATCCACTTCCAAGCGCTATGATTTATTAAATTCAGGAAAGTTAAAAGCGCAATTATTCTAAGTGCAATAGCATGGTTTAAATAAATCCCATAACTAGATTTACTTATAGATAAAGTTAATTTTTTTATTAAACCATTTCTCAAAAATTGTGAGATTTTAAGTAAAGTGCCAGTTAATTTTTCATGGTTAAAGTATTTAATAAATATAAAAATACCTACACATTGTAATAATACAAATATGTCTATTTCTAAATAACTTGGGGTTTGAAAAATATAATATTTGAACATAAACATGTCCCTTAATAATAAGCAAGTTTTTAATAAAGTCCCTACAATGAAAGAAATCAGTCCTAAGCTCATTAATTTGGGAGGGGTTAGGTTAAA
>JAISIT010000144.1 GCA_031261915.1 Candidatus Methanoflexus mossambicus | reverse complement strand
TCTGCTAAAGTTTTAGAAATCAATTTAGCTTAGAATTTTATTTATTTTTTTAATATTATTTTTTCTTATTATTATTTTTTATTTTTATTATTTTTTTATTATTTTTTTATTATTTTTTTATTATTTTTTTATTATTTTTTTATTATTTTTTTATTATTTTCTTTGTTTGCTTTTTAAGAACTTTGTATTCTTTTTTTTTAATTGGTGTTTTAAATGGAAATTAAATGGTTAGGTCATTCAGCATTTCAAATTATTTCAGATAATGGTGTTAAATTATTAATAGATCCTTTTATTAGTAATAATCCAAGTTGTAATGTTCCTGTTGAAGATTTTGAAGCAGATTATATACTTTTAACCCATGGACATTCAGACCATTTTGGAGATACTTTAGAAATAGCTAATAGAACTGGTGCAACGGTTATTGGAATTCATGAAATTTCTTTATTTATTTCGAGTAATGGTTTAAATACAATTGGAATGAATATTGGTGGAACAATTTCATTTAATGATATTTCAATTACTATGTTGGAAGCTAAACATTCTGGATCTATTGATTTTACAGACGACATTGTTGATGGTGGTGTTGCTTGTAGTTATATCATTAAAAGCGAAAGTGGTAAGAAAGTCTTTCATGGAGGAGATACAGGATTATTTGGGGATATGGAAACAATTATAGGAAGAATTTATAAACCTGATTTGGCTTTACTTCCAATTGGTGGAAAGTTTACAATGGGTCCTTTTGAAGCTGCTCTTGCAAGTAACTGGATAAATCCTGGAATTGTTGTTCCTATTCATTATAATACTTTTCCAGCAATAGAACAGGATCCATCTGAGTTTTCTGATTATGTAAATAGATTAAATTCAGAAATTGAAGTTTTGATATTGAATCCTGGGGAACAAATAGATTTATAATTTATTTTTTCTTTTTTTAGTTTCATTTTTCTTTTTTTAGTTTCATTTTTCTTTTGATTTATTGTTTTTATGTTTTTTTTCTTTTGATTTATGATTATTTATTTTATTAATAATTTTATAGTTATTATTACTTTTAAATATATTTATATATTATTAATTTAAATAATTATAATATTATAAATTATATCTTTATTGATTTTATTTTTTTATTTATACATTTTTATATAGTTATTATATTTATATGATTATTTTTTTAAATATTAAACTAGTTAAATATTAAACTATTAAATATTATTAAATATTATTAAATATTATTAAATATTAAACTATAAATATAATATTAAAATTATTAAATAAATCAATTATTAGAATTATTTATTAGAATTATTAAATATCAATATTAAAATTTAGAATATAATATAAAATATGGATATTTAAATAGATTTGAATATTTTTAATTCATAACATATTAAACTTATTTTATTGTGATAAAATGGGATTATTGGATTTTTTAAAGAAATTTTTTAAGAAAAATAAAAAAATAGGATTAGGACTGTATGGTTCTCCGAATTCAGGTAAAACTACACTTGCAAATACTATTTCTCGTGATTGGATGGGTAAAGAATTAGGTTCAGCATCTAATGTGCCCCATGAAACTCGAAAGGTGTTAAAAGAAGAAAAAGTCAAAATAAAACAAGATGGAAAAGAATTAGATTTTGATATTATTGATACTCCAGGCATATCAACAAAAATCGATTATCATAATTTTTTAGAATATGGTTTGGATGAAGAAGAAGCAAAAGAAAGGGCGAAAGAAGCTACTAAAGGAATAATTGAAGCTATTAAATGGATGGAAGATGTGACTGGTGTTTTGTTAGTTATTGATTCCACTACAGATCCACTTACACAAACTAATCTTACTATTATTGGACATCTTGAAGCTCGTAATATCCCATTTATTATTGTAGCAAACAAAATTGATATGGAAAATGCAAATGCCGATAGAATAGCTTCTGTTTTTCCACAACATAAAATAGTATCAATTTCTGCATTAAATGGTGAAAATATTGAAGAATTGTATACTACGATGTTTAAGAAATTTAATTAGAGGTTGGTTTTATGGATGGAATTAAGCTTGATTTTATATCTTTTGAAGCAATTGAAAATGCTACAAGCATGGAAAAAATATCTATGATTATAGAACGTGTTAAAAAAGGTAGTGTTGTAGTAGTAGAAGGTAATTTAACTCCTCTTGAGAGAACTGAACTTATTGAAACCACAATGAGAGAAATTGATATTGAAAATTTTGTTGGAATTGATATTCAGACTTTAGAAAAAGATACAAAGAGTTTATTTGGATTTAAAAAGAAAAAACAAGTTGTTATTACAATTGTTGGTCCTGCAAATGTTATGCATAATGTTAAAAAACAATCTAATATTCTTTCAATTGTTGCAAAATTAGATGAAAACTTGGATGATGATTAAATCAATTATTAACTAATTAAATTACTAATAATAATTTATTAACTAGTATAATTATCTTATTTTAAATAATATAATTTATTATTTTAACTAATTATTTTATTTATTTAATATGGTTTTATATCTAATTTTATTTAATATTTAGTTATATCTAATTTTATTTAATATTTAGTTATATCCAATATTACTTTATTATTTAACTAAATTCTAATCTATTTTTCATGTAGTATAGGATATATGCTTTCTATTATGAAATATTAATTTTTTACTATATATTTACGGAGATAAAATGAATATTTGTGCTGAATGTGGAAATAAAATTGAACAAGAGGATTTTCTTAAAGGATGTTCTAAATGTGGAAGTAAAAAGTTTCGTTTTATTGATCCAGATGCAGATAAAAAAGAGGAAAAAAAACGACTTAAACAAATTAAAGAGGAAAAAAAACAAGTTGAATCTTCTTTAAATGAATCAGATGTTGAAAGTATTAAAGTAAACGATAAAGGAGTTTATGAACTTAATCTTTCTCAACTTTTAGAGGGTGAAACAGATATTTATAAAAATAAAGATGGAGAATATGGAATAGCTATTGATTCTCTTTTAAAAAAACAAATCAAAGGTGAAAATGGAGATAAATAAGTTTTTTTTATTTTTTAATTTATTTATTTACTTTTATCTTTAATTATTTCACATTTTCCTGAAGGAAGAACTCTAACTACATCGTCTAATGTTATTAAATTGTTTTTATTAATTCTATGGAGTATTTCTTTAGCTATTTTTTCTTTTTTCTCATATCCAGGTCGTATAGTAACATAATTATTAGTATAAGTTTTTATAGCATCAACAGGACCTGCCATTATTCTTTCACCATTGTAATCAATAATTCCAACAGCTATTTTTAATTCTGCTCCACGAATATGATTTCTTTTTCCTCTAACTACAAATGAACCTTTATTTAAAAATTCACCACTTTCTGGAGTTTTTGAAACCTGTTCTGGTTTAACCCAATAAACATCTTGACTTCCATAGTTGTTTGCCCATGCAGAAGAGTAAGATGCTGCAAAAATAGCTGATTCTTTGAGTAACTGGTCATTAACTTCGCCTCCATCTAATTTAACTGCAACGGATGGTGCACCATGAATATCACTATGTAAATAAATATCATTATTATCTAAATATTTTTTAACAACATCTTCATTTGAATTGGCATCTCTACCTCCAATAACAAGAGTTTTATCTGAAGATAAAAACCATCTTAACTTTTCATACCATTTTAAATCTTTTTTGACTCTTTTAGTTGGAGTGCTTATTTTTTCTATTTCAATATCTCTCTTACTTTCCATTTCAGCTAACTGTTTTTTAGTATTCTCAATAGCTATTAATGCTCCTTTTATTTTTCTTTTAGCTTTTTTTGCTTTTTCATAAAAACCTTCGGCATTTTCTTCAATTGATTTTTTACTATCCATAGCTATTTTAATATTATCAATATCTAAAACAATGTTTCCAAGTTTATCCATTGATTCAAATATTTGAAGATCTTTTAATCCATCTTTTTTAGCTTTTTTTAAGGTTTTAGCTATTTCTAACCATCCATATTCTTTTTCTCTTCCAGTGGATATTGTTTTTAGTATATTTTCAACTTGAATGTAATTTGTGTATAATAATTCTCCTTTTTTATTTGAGTTTATAATTGTATTTTCAAAGTCTTTTAATGTTTTTTCCTGATGTTCAAGCCGTTTTGCATATTTATTTACTTTTTTATTCCATACATTTTCTTTTATTGCTTTTATTTGAGTATTTACTTTACTTGAGAAAAATTCATCACAAGCTTCATTAAAACTATTAAAATATTCTTTTTTGTAATTCTCGTAGTATTTCAAGTTAAATGGAACAACATCTTTTCCATTAGCAGCTATTTCATTTTTATTCTTGTTAATATCATTATTATTTTTATTAATATTCTTATTGTTGTTAGTGTCATTATTATTTTTATCATTATCTCCATTGTCGTTATTATTATTATCATTGTCTTTATTATTTAAAACAATATTTGGAGTAAATTTAAGTTCTTTTAATGGATTAAAGATAGTATTTATTGAATTAAAAATAATAGCTACTTCTTCATTAGTTAAATCTCGTGTTAATTTTGTTTTTTCAATTTTTGAGTTCATTACAATTTCTTCGCTGTAAACTTTGCCTAATCCATTCTTTGCTAAGGTTCTAACTAAATCATCTTCACTTTCATTAAATAATTCTTTTAATTCATCAATTTTAATTTCAAAAGGGTTTATACCATGGCTTGTTGGGAATTTATATTCTTTTTTGGAACTAATATCTCTATCACTCCAGTGTTTTCGTTTTAATGGCATTATAATTTGGTTTTGCTCATCTAAAAGAATAATATTTCCCTTTGCAAATAGCTCAACAATTAAAGTATAATTCTGTTCTTTTTCCATTTTTATTTCTACAACTCTATCAAAGTTATGTTGTTTAATTGATCGAACATGAGCACCTTTTAATCGTTTTCTAAGTAACATAGGAAATGATGGAGGAATTGTAGGATTTTCTATTGGATATTGTGTTTTATGTATTCTAATTCCAGATTCTAATACTAAATCAACTCTCCCCATTCCTTTAACATTAAATCTCATCACAACAGTATTTTTATCTGGCTGAAATGACTTATCTACTCTACTATTAACAAGTAATTCATTTAATTCATAAACAGAGGCATATATATCCACATTAGACATTGCTTTCATATTTTTTTCTCCATTAGTTATTATTTAAGTCATTAATTTTTATATATTTTTAGTTATTCTTTTTGTTTTTTATTATGTTTAAATTAATTATTTAAATTAACTTATTTAAATTAATTATTTAAATTAATATTTTATTGATTTTTTAATATTTAAATACTATGATATATAAAATTATATTTAAAAATGTATATAAATTATATTTATTTTTTTTTAAATAGGAAATATCTAAAAGTTTTATGAATTTATTTTTTATTTATATTTCTTTTTGAATTAGAATATTAAATTAAATTGATATTTTAAATTAAATTGATATTTTAAATTAAATTAAATTAATATTTGAGGTTTAAATGTTTAAAACTATAATGGTTCCATCAGATGGTTCAAAATATTCAAAAAAAGCTGAAGATTTAGCTATTGAAATTGCAAATAAACATGATGCTAAAATTGTAGCTATTTATGTAATTAATGAGAATTTATCTCAAACTTATGAGGCGCTTGAAGATTTTGGAAATATAATATTAAATAATATAACCAAAAAAGCTAAAAAATTTAATGTTAATGTTGTTGAACATTTAATTACTGGTGATCCATTAAGGGACATGAAATTTATTGCTAAACAATCAAAATCAGATCTTATTGTCATTAGTCCTTATGGATCAAATCAAGATGACTACCAAAATCAATATGATAACTTATTCTTTGGTAGTATCACTGATAGAGTATTGAAAACATTTGATATTCCTATTTTAATAGTTAAATAATCATTATGGTTGTGATAGATTATATGACTTTGATTAATGGAATAATAGCTTTTAAAATAATAACTTTTAAAATAATTGCTTTTAAAATAATAGATTTTAAAATAATTGTTTTTAAAATAATAGATTTTGAGGAAAAATAATGGCTAATTCATATAATATAGTATCCAAAATTTATGGCTTGTTGGATATACTCTTTTTTCACAAAAATAGTCCAAGAAATATTTTATTAAGTAAAATCCCAAATAAAGAGTATAAAATATTGGAAATTGCAATAGGAACAGCAGAAAATAGTATTTTATTGTTAAAAAATAATCCACAATTAAAAATTACTGGAATAGATTCGTCAGAAGATATGTTAAAAATTGCTAAAAGTAATATTGACAAACATAATATTAAAAACATTGAATTAATTAAGATGGATGGAACAAATATGCAATTTGAAAATGAAACATTTGATTTTATTATTATTTCTTTATTATTACATGAATTAACCGAAGTTGAATCTAATAAAATATTAAAAGGATGTATGGAAATACTAAAGAATAATGGAAAAATACTAATTTTAGAATGGGAATATCCTAAAAAACTAATTCAAAAAATATTATTTTCTGTAATGAGTTTATTAGAATATATGGCTAATAAAGAATTCAATCAGTTTATGAAAAAGGATTTGAATGAATATTTTAAAAAAAATGGATTAATAATTAGTAATATTGATTATGGAAATTATACGAAAGTAATAGAGTTAAAAAAAGAAAATTAAATCAATAAATGGAAAAATATTGGAAAATATAGGAGAATATGGGAAAATAAATGTCATTTAGGTTAATATGAAAAATGTCATAAAATATTAAAATAAATATTTACTTATCTTTATTTTAAAATATCTTTATTTTAAAAAAACATCAGTAACTAAAAGGATCACAATCATAGATTATATCCTTAAATTATAAAAATGTTTATATATTTTTAAGTATAATTAATATGTATGATGTTATATATTATGTTTAATGTTTAATGTTTAAAAATTAAAAATTAAATGTTAATATTTAATATATTTAAATCTTTAATTTTTTTTTATTTTATATGTTTAATAATAATTTTTATTTAGGAGATGCAATCATGTCAGAATATAAATGTAAGATTTGTGGATATATCTATGATGAAGAAAAAGGAGAAAAACGACGAAATGTAGATGCTGGAACTCTATGGGTTGATGTTCCTGAAGCTTTCACATGTCCATCTTGTGGTGCTCCTAAAAAGAGTTTTAATGAAGTTTAAGTTTATTTAATTACTTATTAGAGTATTTTTTATTTTTTAATTATTTTTTAATTATTTTTTAATTATTTTATTAATGCTTTTAAATATTAATGATATTTTTATTATTAATGATATTTTTAATATGAATATAATTGTATTTTTAAGATTAATAATTGCAATAATTTTTAATTGTAAGAATACTTTAAATAATAATTGTATTTTAAATAATAATTATATATATCTTAATTGAGGTGAAAATATGGTTTATGTATGTACTTTATGTGGTTATGAATATTCTGATGCAGAACCAACATTTGAAGACTTAGCAGATGACTGGGTTTGTCCTATGTGTGGTGCAGGCAAATCTATGTTTGCTGAAAAATAAATGAATTTCTAATTTTATTATATTGATTTTTTTTATTTTTTTATTTTTCATTTTCTATTTTTTATATTTTTATAAATTATAAATATCTTCTGGTGGAACAATAGCTATTTCATGTTTATTTAATGTATCGATTAATAAATCAAGGTTTTCTGCTTGAAGTAAAAGAATAGCTTTTTCTGTTTTTTCATGAGTGAATGCATAAATGTATTCTAAGTTAATATCTTCGTCATTGAGGATTTTCAATACATTACTAAGTCCACCTGGTGTGTCATCTAATTCTACCCCTACAATATCTATGGTTTTAACAATAAAGTTATTTTTCTCAAGTAATTCTTTTGCAGTAATTGGATCTTTAATTATGATTCTTAAAATTCCAAATTCTGATGTATCTGCTATTGAAAGGGCACGTATATTAATATCTCCTTCGGCTAATGTATTTAGAGCTTTCCATAATCTTCCTTTTTTATTTTCTAAAAATATTGATAGTTGTTTAATTTTCATTTTATCACTTAGTTGTTAGTTTATTAGTTTATTATTATAGTTATTATTGGTTATTATGTATTTTAGTTATTTTAATGTAAATTTCTTTTATCTATGACTCTAACGGCTTTTCCTTCACTTCTTGGAATACTTTTTGGTTCTACTAAAGTTACTTTAACTTTTAAACCTATTTCATTTGCAATATATTCTTCAATTTTAGTTTTAACTCTAATTAATTCTTTAATTTCATCAGAAAATATTTCTTTTGATGCTTCTACTTTGATTTCTATTTCATCCATTAAATGAGGGCGTGTTACAATAATTTGATAGTGTGGTTCGATACCATTTACTTTTAAAATGGCTTTTTCTATTTGTGAAGGGAAAACAGCTACTCCTTTAACTTTAATCATATCATCACTTCTTCCAGTGATTCTTTTGATTCTTGCAGTTGTTCTACCACAGCTACATTCTTGATAGTTTATTGCACTAATGTCTTTTGTTCTAAATCGTATAACTGCCATTCCGTCTCGTTCTAAATTAGTTAAAACAAGTTCTCCTTTTTCATTGCTACCTTTAGTTATTCCAGTTTTTGAATCTATAATCTCGGGATAGAAATAATCTTCTTGAATATGTAGTCCTTCTTGTGATGGGCATTCAATAGCTATTCCTGGACCCATTAATTCTGTTAACCCATATATGTTATATGCTGGAGCTTTAAATTTATTTTCTATCATTTTTCTCATTTCTTCACTCCACATTTCAGCTCCAAAACCAATAGCTTTTAAATTGATTTTATTAAAATCAATATTCTCTTCTTCAGCAAGTTCTGCTAAATATAATCCATAGGATGGTGTAAAAATCATTACGGATGTTTGAAAATCTTCCATTATTTCAATCTGTCTTCTACTTTGTCCTGTTGAAATAGGGATAACTGTTGCTCCAATTTTATGTGCTCCATAGTGAACACCAAATCCTCCTGTAAAAAGACCGTATCCATGGGTGTTTTGGATAATATCATTTTCATCAACTCCCATCATTGTTAATCCACGAGCTATTAACTCTGACCAGTGGTCAATATCTTTTTGGGTGTATCCAGATACTACTGGTTTTCCTGTTGTTCCTGATGATGAATGAAGTTCTATTATTTCTTTTTTATCTACAGAAAACATTCCAAAAGGATAACTTTCTCTTAAATCATCTTTTGTAGTAAATGGAAGTTTTTCAATGTCTTTCAATTCTTGAATATCTTCAGGATAAATTTCTAATTCACTATATTTTTTATGGTAATAAGGAATAGTTTTGTATGCTTTTTTGACTATATTTTGTAGTTTTTTAAGCTGTATCTCTTCTATTTCCTCTCGACTTGCACATTCAATCTTTTCATTCCAAATCATATTATTTCCTTCAAAATCTATTGAATATTATATTTTTTATTTTTTTATTTTTTAATATTTGTTTATGATATTTAATTATTATTCTATTTAATATAATACTATCCTAATTCAAATTAATGAATTCTAACAATACCTTTTTTATTATCAAAATCAGAATCAAATGAAACAATTTCATGTATTCCTATTTCTTTCATAATTTCAATACTCATAGAATCAGTTAAAGATAATTTAGCATTATATTTTATAAAAGTATCAATAGCTTTATCATAAAGTGCTCTTGTTTCATCAAATATTTTATAGTTATCAAGTATATTATGATAAATTTCTTTTGTTGCTTTGGTTCCTAATTTACTTCCAGTTAATGAAATAATTTCTTCAATAACTAAATTACTAATAATTTTGTCTTTATTAATAATTTTTGGAGCGACTTTTAATGCATTTTCATGCCATTGATCATTTTTTGAAACTAAAGCTATTACAAAACCAGCATCAACAAAAATCATATATCCTCACCCATATCCATTTTTTTAAGTAATGAATTACTATCAAAGGGTTCACTATCATATTTCCCAACTAAATCCATAAATCCAGTTTTTTTTCTTATTTTTAACTCAATTATGCCTTCTTTATTAATGTCCCATTCAATAATATCATTTTCAGATATTTTAATTTTTTTTCTAATTTCTTTAGGTATTGTAGTTTGAAATTTTGGATAAATACTAGTTTTAGCTATCATAAATATCATCTTCCAAGATTTTTTAAATATCAAGGAAAATATATGTTTCCAAGCATATATAAATTTACCTACAAATTTCTAATAATGTCAAATTAAGAATGTGGTTTGATTTTTTTTTGAAAAAGTGATTACTTTTATTTAAACGGAATAAAAAAACAATTTTTGATAAAATTTTGATGAATTTTTTCTTAAGTTGATAGTTATTGATTAATTTTAGAAAATAATAAATATGATTTTAAATATAGTAAATATGTGAGTGTTATGGATAAAAATAAAGCAAATAGAATTAAAAGAGGGCAAATAACAGAGGATGATTTATTACCATTTGTAAAATGTAATTGTAATGAATTACTTAATTTATTAAACAATAAAAATCCTCAAAAAAGAACAATAGCTACTAATTTGCTGAAAAAATATAAAAATGAAGAAGTTGTTAAGAGATTAATAGCTAAATTTAAAGATGAAAAAGCATTGTATGTTAGATTAGCTATTTCACAAACTTTAGCAAGTTTTGAAGAATTAGCTATTGATTATTTAATTGATTTACTTGGAGTTATTGGCAGTAATCAAGAAAAACACCTTCCAACTAAATATTTTAATAAATCGTCTTTTCCACTTCCACGAGATTTAGCTGCAAGAACATTAATGCAATGTGGTAAAATAGCTACACCTTTTTTAGTAGATAGATTAAATAAAATTGAAAATCAAAAGGACATTTTTCAAATAGAGCAAGCCCTTGATGCCATTGGAGCTATTGCATATAAATATGAGGATTATAGGGCATTAAATTCAATAGTTAATTTATCACAAAATCTTGATAATTTAGATGGAATTATAGATTGCTCTGTAAATATTTGTAAATGGAAAATTATACGGTCTTTAAGTGGTTTTAAAGAAAATATAATTGCTTTAAATCTAATATTTTCAATATTAACTGATTTTAATTCTTATCCTTATATTTTAGAAGCTATTCGATCAATTGGACAAATTGGAATATCAAATAATAATTCTAAAGATTTTTTATTAAATTTTGATAATTTTATTAATGATATTGATGTTAATATGTCTAATTCTAATTCTATTAATTCTAATTCTATTAATTCTAATTCTATTAATTCTAATTCTATTAATTTTAATTTTAATTTTAATAATAATTCTAATTCTAATAATAATAATAATAATAATAATAATAATAATATTGATATTAAGTATAATGAAGAAATTAAAAAAGCTTTAGAAATAGCTATTAAACAATTAAATATTAAATAATTTAAATTTAAAAATAAATAAAATAATATTGGATAAATGGTGATTAAATGGTAAGTTTTTTTAAAAAAAAAGGTAAAAAACTTGAAGATATGGAAAACCTAATTACTTTGGATTTTGATGAAGCCGTTGATTGTATAGCTGATTTTACATATAATTTTTATTGGGCTCATAAGGGTGAAAAATTAGATTATAATGATAAAATTCCTCAAAATAGCTATACATACAAAGAAATTGTTGATCATCTTAAAAATAATGGAAATCTTAAAATAAATGGTGATGCAGGTCATAGATTAGCTTCAAGTATGGGTGTAGATTTAGCTTATTTTGGTGGCTCTGGAAAAGCTATTGATGTTGGAAATATATTCGTTGAAGGGGATGTTTCTTCTCGTATGGGTATTAGTATGATTAAAGGAGCTATTTATGTTAAAGGAAATATTACTGATCCAATAGGCAATTTAGTTGAAGTTAAATCTGATTTTAAAGGATATAAAAAATTTGTTTCTCTTACAGAAATTATTATGGAAAACAAAAAAGAAAAAATGATTAATGCAGAGATTTCTGGAAAAAAATTAATAATTAATGATGGTCTTATTCGTGATACTCTTGGGGCTCGTTTAAATAAGGATTTTGAAATTGTTTTAAATGGCGATGCTGATTTATCTACAGGAATTTTAATGAGAAATGGTTTGGTTAGAATTAAAGGAAATGCAGGTAAAAATAGTGGAACAATTTTAAATGGTGGAACTATTATAATTGACGGAAATACTGATGATTTTACTGCTGCTGAAATGAAAAAAGGGACAATTATAATTAATGGAAATGCTGGTAAATTTTTAGGAGCAAATAGAATTTCAGGAACTATTTTTGCTAAAAAAGGAAGCCCAATTCCACCTTTAAAAGAGCAAACAATAACCAATGATGATAAAAAATTATTAAATTCTTTAATGATTAATCCAAATAGATTTTTAAAGTTTAATTAGTAAAAAAAGTTTAATTAATAAAATATTAAGTATCACATGTCTGAAAATTTAAATAAATCAAACAATGGATATATAAAAAAGAGTATAAATAAAATAAAATAAAAAAGAAAAAAATTATAAGAAAAATTATAAAGGACCAGCTTTATCATAAAACAGATCTTCAATTAATCTTAATCCTCCATCGAAACCAACATAGTGGTCTACTAAAACTGCTCTGTTAAATGAAGGGAAAGAAACAGTCACATGGGTAGTTTCTAATTCATCAGTTATGGTTGATTCAAGTGAGCTTGCATAGAGGTTTAAAAATGGTCTATCTTTTAAAATTTGACTTATTTTATAAGAATCAATTTCAAAAACAATATCTGGAGTAAATTGGATTTCTTCACTACTTGTTATAGCTTCAACTATATTCTCCCTAAATTCTTTAGGGGGATTATCAGTGATTATTACAATATCTGGAAGTTGACCAACTTCATCAGTTAAGTATCTTGTGATGCTTATTGCAGTATTTGAGTCAGCTACGACTCCAAAATAAACATTTGGAACATCAAATTGAAGAAGATCTCCTACATATTCAATCATACGATATGCTCTTCTTTTTTCATTTTTTATAAATTCATTAACTTTTTCTTTATCAACTGGAAGTATTTCAGCTATTTTATTTAAAAATTTTGAAGTCTGAATAGGTCCTGTTGGCAAACCAGGAAAACTTACATAAGGAGTTTTAAATGCTTCCTCAAGTTTTTTGGCCGCTCTATGGCCTACCCATGGAGATAAAACAATATTGTATTCTGCAGCTGGAATCTTTTCAATGTTTTCAACTGTGTTAAACTCTCCAAATAAGACATTAGCTTCAATATCAAATTTTGCAAGTAAGTCTTTTATAGCTTTGAGTTCTCCTTTCCAAAATATATGTTGAAATGGAACAACACCTAATATATTAACCAATCTTTTTCTTTTTTCAGTTGCAGGTTTTAAATATTGGTCTATAAGTGCTTCAAAAAATAATTCATATCCTTCAAAGGAATTTCCTTTAAAACCAGGAGCATTTACATGGATAATTGGTGCTTTATCTCTAAATTCACCAACTACTGCATCAACATCATCTCCAATAAGAGATGGGACACATCCAGATATAACAGTGAAAAATTCTCCTGTTGAGATTTTTATAGTTGAATCAATTAATTTTCTTAATTTTTCTTCTCCTCCAAAGATAACATGCTCTTCAACTAAACATGAACATGGCGTTGATGATCCCCCATAATCTCCAGGAGCATTTTGTCCTCCTCCGTAATTAGCACCAAATAACTGACTCATACCGCATCCTGAACCTGAATGAAGAATTGGAACACCTTCATTTAATCCAACAGCAGCTTCATATGCTCCAGATAAAGTACATCCATATCGTGGAGCTTCTACAATCCTTGGCGATCTTGATTCATCTATATATTCTTTTGATTTGTTCTTACTCATTTTAGTCCTCTTTTTATGTAATTATCAATAATTTAATTAGAATTTTATATTTAATAGCTTCATTTAATTTTTATTAAATTAATAATATTATTAAAAATAATTTCATAAAAAATATTTATATAAAAATTATAAAAAATAAAAATTATTAAAATATTAATTATTAAAAGTTATAATAATAAATAATTATAAAATTATTATTATTAATCTAAATTATTATGTCAATTTAAATATAAATTAAACAAAACATTATTTAATCGTTTATTTTATTTATTCTATTTATTTTCCTTTTTCAGCAAAGTATAAAGGATCATCTTGTTCTAAATACCATTTTTTAACAGCAGTTCCAGTATTCTCCTTTGAAAGTCTTTGTAATGATTCATTTTTAAGTGCTTGTAGTAAGAAGTTTCCATAAGCTATTGCACCAGCATATCCTGCCTGTGAACTCCACTTTCTAGGATCTCCTCTTAATGAATGGAGTCTTGAAACAGAACCTTCACGCTTCCAAGCTCCTCCTTGGAAAGGACAAGTTAAAGCCATATCTGGTTTTGTTTTTTCAGTGATATGAAGTTGTTCTGCAGCTTGGAAAGTATTAACCATTACATTAAAATCTCCAACTTTATCAATAACCTCTTCTAATTCATCAACTAAGATATTATCAAAATCCTGAGCCATTGCAGAAGAAGATTTGACTCCTAATTCATCAAAATATGGTAATTGAGTAACAAGCCGTCCTTGTCCAAGTGAACCTAAAACATCAATCTTTTTTCCTCCTCTTTCAATTTCAAGATCTTTAAATTTATCTCTAATCTCTTTCATTTTAGGAACCCATTTTTCATGTTCTTCGGCTATAAGTTTTTCAACTTCTTCTTCTTTTCCAGTATGCTTAGCTATTGCTCTAAGCCATTCATCAGTATTTTGTATGCCAATAGGAGATGGATACATGAAATAAGGGACATCAAAATGTTGTTGGAGTCCTCTTGAGATATAATCTGTGTAGGTTGGACAAATTGGTGCAGTTAAAGCTGCTTCTCCAAGTTGTTCGAAGTCTTCAACACTTGCAAATTCTGGAATCCAATTTACTTTAAGACCTAATTTTCCAAGTAGACGTTCTATTTCAATCCTGTCTTGCCATGCATATGATAACATACTCGCTATGTTAACTAAATCTTTTTGTTTCTTTTCTGGTTTTTTAACTAGATATTTTAATACTCCATGCCAAAATGCATCGTATCCTGTTTGCATAATCTTAGATCTTACACCTTCACAATGTATTGGAACAATTCTTGCATTTATATCTGGTTGTATTTCATTTACAGCAGATTCAATATCTTCTCCAATGATTCCTGTAACACATGTAGTTAAAATAAAAATAGCTTTTGGATTGTATCTTTTTTCTGCTTCTTTAATAGCTTCAATAAGTTTATCTTTAGCACCAAATACAACATCTTCTTCACCTAAGTTTGTTGTAAGCCAATTTAGGTTGTATTTAGCTGGTTTTCCTAAAGATTCTGGAATTGCACCATATAACTCTTTATAACTTAATGCTGCATGAGAACAACCAACAGGACCATTAAATATAATGGCTGCATCTCTGATTGTTGAAACTCTCACTGAAAGATAAAAATTTAAAATACAACCTCCAGATTGTTGAAATCCTCGTTCCGTACATCTTAAATTTCCTTTTTTCGCATCTTCAAGAAGTTCAGTTGCTTTTCCAAAATAGACATTGGTTCCATTTGCACGTTGTTCACGTGTAGGGCATGTATTTTTTTCAAGATTTACAATATAATCTTCTGAATATTTATTTTTTGACATTTTATTACCTTAAATTTGTTTTAAATATTTCAAATATTTTTAATATTCTTTTAATATTCTTTTATATGCACTTTTAATTTTTTTTAATATTCATTTAATATTCATTTAATATTCATTTAATATTCATTTAATATTCATTTAATATTCATTTAATATTCATTTAATATTCATTTAATATTCATTTAATATTATAATTCAATATGTTATTAATATTGGGTTTAAATTTTAAAGTCACCTTCTTCTTGTTTTTTCATTTCAATAAGCTTGTCTGACCATGATGCAGCCCAATCTTTTAGTTCATCACTTTCTAAAGGTGAAGGCACATATTCAACCTTATTTTTATAAATATCATTGGCTAATTTTTTATAAACTTCTGCTTGTTCACTGTCAGGGTCTGCTTCGATTGTTGTTTTACCTGATAGTTCTGCTTGAGTGACTGCAAGGGATCTTGGTACAAATCCAGCAATTGTACTTTCAGTTTGTTTTGTAAAATCATTTAAAATATCTTTTTGCGCTGAAAAACTTATAGAATTTGCAATGACTCCACTAAATAATGCTCCACCTCCAGTTGAATATTTTTTAATACCTTTAAATAAATTATTAGCAGCATAAATAGCCATGAAATCTGCAGAGGATACTGTATAAACTTGGTCTGCCACTCCTTCTCTTATTGGCATTGCAAATCCTCCACATACAACATCCCCAAGAACATCGTATAATACAACATCAGGAGCATATTCTTCAAATACATTTTCCTGTTTTAAAAACTCTACTGCTGTGATTATTCCTCTTCCAGCACATCCTACTCCTGGTTCAGGACCTCCAGCTTCAATACAGTGAATTCCATTATAACCTTCAAATATCACATCTTCTACTTCAACTGCGCCCCTTCCTTTTCTTAGTGACTCAAGCACGGTTGGTATAGATTTTCCACCTGTTAATGTATTAGTTGAATCACTTTTAGGGTCACATCCAATCTGCATTACATTGTAGCCCTCGTATGATAATGCTGCACTAATGTTTGACGTTGTAGTGGACTTTCCTATTCCACCTTTTCCATATATGGCTATTTCTTTTATTTTTGTCAAATTTCTACCTCTTTAAAATAATTAATTAAAAACATAACAATTGTTATATTTAATTTTAAGATTTATTTAAAATATTTATAAATACACATAGAAATATAAAGCTATTATTATTTTAAATATAATTTAGTATGCTTTATAGACTTTAATATACTTTAAATATACTTTAAATATGCTTTAAATCTATAATATAAATAAATCTAAATAAATATAAGTTTAAATCTAAAATAAATATAAATTGATTTAAAAAAATTTAAAAAAATATTTTAATTTTATTAGAATAAAAATTATTTTATAATTTATAACAATTGTTATATAATATTTTTATTAAACATAATATATAAATATTTCTATAATTTGACACACTCATGAAAACGAGAACTTTAAATTATAGAAAAAATAAATAATATATTACACTTTCTTTTTTAATCTATTGTAATTAGTTTTTAAGTTTTTTATAAATAATGAGGTTTTTTCTATGAATGAGAAAAAACGATTGACTGAAAAGTCCCATCAACCCACAGAAGATTTTATCCAGCTTTTTTTAGGTGATGATGCTTGGCAATGGCTCATACACTTTGAAAAGATGTTACAAGAACGATATGACTTAAATCGAGAAATGAAATTTCCTTTCGGCAATGAATACGGCTGGAGTTTCCGTTATGCTCATAAAAAATCATTGTTGCTATATGTATTTTTTGAAGAAAATGGGTTCTGTTGCACTATTTCAATTAATGACAAAGGAGCATCCCAAGTAGATACAATACTGGATGATTTGCTACCAAAAACACAGGATATCTGGAAAAATCGCTATCCTTGTGGTGATTTTGGAGGATGGATACATTATTCTGTTGAATTGGATGATGAATTGTCGGATATTATCCAGTTGGTAGGTATTAAGGTAAAACCAAAAAAGTAGCAAATTTAACTTGATACTTGATACATTGATGGATAATATGAGAAATGAATTTAATCAAAGTGATGTTCTTATTATTTGTGATTAGCTTTAAAATTAAGAATTATGACTTTTATTGATGAATATTTATCTTAATATATTTATTATAATTTTATAGCTATTATTTTTTCTTTTATTATTATTTATGGAGATAAAAATTAAAATGAATATTTATTTAAATTTTTTTATTAATTTAAACTTTAATATTATTTTTAATAATGATTTAGGCAATAATTTTAACAATAAATGTAATAATTTTTATGATAATTTTAATAATTTTAATAATTTTAATAATTTTAATACTAAATGTAATGTAAACAATAATATTTCTGGTAATTATAATAATATTAATTATAATTTGTCTAAGAAACATATTAACAAGCATAATATTTTTATATATAAAATATTTTTACTTATTTTAAATTTTTTCAATCAATTATTCTTTAAAATTCAGATTCAACAAATTTTATTTAATAATGGAATGGATTATAAAGGAATTCGTGAGTTTTTAATTAAACACAAAATTCATCGTTCTCAAAGAAATTAATAAATGAAATAAACTTTTTTTTTTAATATTGAAAGATTATCTTTCTTTAAAATTTAATATTTTCTATTTAAATTTAATTATTTTTTTATTTAATTAGAATAAATTATTTAAATTTTATTTTAATTAATTTTAAATTAATAAATATTATTTTAGTTAATTTTAATTTAATAAATATTATTTTAGTTATTTTTAACATAATTTAAATAATCTTCTTTAATTTTTTATTTAATTTTATTAAATTATTTTATTTATATAAAAACTTATGGTGAATCATGTTTTCAAATAAAAATGTGTCTTCTGAAGGGCATTCGTTTAAATGGTATGTTGTTTTTGTTTCAGCATTTATTTCTTTTTTAGTGACTTTTATTTCATCTGTAATGGCAGTTGTAGCTCCTCCAATTGGTGCAGACTTTCATATGGATGCAATTATGCAAAATTGGGCAGTTATAAGTAATCTCCTTGCAATAGCTATTTTCTCTATTCCTGTCGCTAAAGTGGCAGATAAGGTTGGATTAAAGAAACTTTTTATTATTGGCTTAATAATTCTCATAGTCTCTTCTTTTGGGGCAGCTTTTGCATTTTCTGCTGAATCTATAATTTTATTTAGAGTTATTCAAGGTATAGCTTCAGCTATTTTAAATGTTTGCTCTCTTGCATTTATTAATGAAGCATTTCCTGTAGAAGATCGTGGAAAAGCTATTGGTATTATAATGGCAGCTATTTATGTTGGAATGGCACTTTCTCCTGTTTTAGGTGGAACTTTAACCTTTAATTTCGGTTGGGGTAGTGTATTTTTATTTTCTATTCCATTTATAATTCTAACTTTAGTTTTAACTCTATGGAAAATAGATAAAGAATGGGTCTATGAAACAAAGCATAAATTTGATTATATTGGAACTATACTCTTTTCATTAGGTATTTTCTTTTTAATCTTTGGATTTACAAGTTTAACAGATCTTATTGGTCAAATAACCTTTGTAATGTCAATTTTATTATTAATTGGTTTTTATTTCTGGGAAAAAAGAGAACAAGATCCTATTTTTAATGTTCATTTAATTAAAAACTTAAAATTCTCATCAGCATCCTTAGCTTCTCTTATTAGCTATTTAGCATCATTTTTCCTTATTTATTCCTTAAGTTATCATTTACAATACATTAATGGATACAATACAGAAACTGCTGGGATTATTTTAATTGTTATGCCTGTTGTCATGGCTATTGTAGCTCCAATTGCTGGAAAAATATCAGATAAGATTAATCCACAAATAATAGCTACAACTGGAATGATTTTCATTACTTTATCAATGTTTATGTTATCATTTTTAGATGCAAAGTCAACAATACTATTTATGGTAGCTATTATGGCAGTTAAAGGTTTTGGATTCGGTCTTTTCACAGCTCCAAACACAAACACAATTATGAGTTCAGTTCCTATTGAATACTCTTCCCATGCATCAGCTACAGTTTCAACTATGAGAGTTGTTGGTCAGAATTTAAGTATGGGAATTTTAACATTGGTGTTTGCATTTGTGATGGGTTCTGTTGAGATTGTTCCTAAGGTTTATCCTCTTTTAATTAAAAGTTCTGAAATTGCTGCAATTATTGCAACTATTTTATGTATTTTGGCAGTTATTTGTTGTGCTATTGGCATTAAAGCCCATTCAGATAACTCAGATTAAACATTAAATTAATATTGATAGTTATATTTAAAAATAGCTATTTAATATTAATAAATTTTTTATTTTATTATTTTATCTATTTTTATCTATTTTTTAAAGCATATATAACTCAAAATAATCATAATCATTTTTCTTATTTCTTATCTATTTGCGATATGTTATTAAAATTATCATAAATAAAATTATCATGAATTTATTTATTATAAAAATTCCTAAAAATTTGAATTATGGATAGAACAATTAATATTTGTGGCATATTTTTATGGAAATATTTATATATTATTTATGCCATATTAATATATAAGTATTAAGGTGATAATATGAATAAGAAAATAGGAGAAAGATTAAAGAAATTAAGGATAGAAAGTAATTATACTCAAAAACAAGTTGCAGATTATTTAAAGATTAATCAAGGACAGCTTTCTAAAATTGAAAATGGAAATAGGGTGCTTAATTTAAGTTTGTTAGATAAAATTTCTGCATTATATGATTGTTCTTATGAATATATTTTATTAGAATCTGATGAATACAATATTCCAAAAATTGCATTTAGAATTAGTGAAAATAATCTTGATTTAAGTCTTGTTGCTAAAATGAATAAAATAATTGGCAATTTAAAGTTTTTAAGAAATTTAGAAAATGAGGAATAAAAATGAAACAATATTATGATACTAATCAATTAGCTGAAAATTTAAGAAGAGAATGGGGAATTGACAATTATTCTCCAATTGATATATTTTCATTAACCATAGAAAAAATGCCTAACTTAACATTGGTTTTATTACCATTAGATGAAAAAATTAGTGGGTGCTGTTCTAAAATAGGGATAGATCAAGTTATTTTTATCAATTCAGAGCATTCTAAAGGTAGACAAAATTTTACTTTAGCCCATGAAATATATCACTTAATATATGAAGACAACAATGAATGGTTGATTTGTAGTGGATATGAAACAAATATTAACAGTGAAAAAGAAGCGGATAATTTTGCATCATCTTTATTACTTCCAAGTTGTGCATTAAATGATTATATGAGAAAAAATAACATAAAAAAATGGAATTTAAAGGATATTATATTTTGTGAACAATTTTTTCAAATTAGTCATGTTGCAATGTTATATAAATTAAAAACTGAAAAACTAATTTCACAAAGAGATTTTGAAGACTATAAATATAATATTAAACGAGAAGCTATTAAATTAGGTTTTAGCACAGAATTATATGATCCTGCACCTGAAAATAAGAAATACTTTTCTTTTGGTAATTATATTAGATTGACTGAAAAAGCTTTTGATGATAAAAAAATATCTATTGGAAAAAAAGAAGAATTGTTAATGGATATTTTTAGATCAGATATTGTTTATGGCTTTAAAGAAGGGGATTTCATTGAAAAATAAACCTATATTTTATGATACTGATTGTTTAGCTTGTTTTTTAATAATTGATGAATGTTCAGTTCTTTTTAAAATGTTTTCTAAAGTCATTATTCCTGAACCAGTATTTGATGAATTTTTTATTGAAAGCACTCCTAAAAATATTAAAAATAATCTTAATTTATTAATAAACTCTGGTTTTGTTGAAGTTAAAGAGATTAGTATATTATCTAAAGAATATAGTAATTATAGATGTATTGAAAAAGGATATTGGGGAGGTAAATCTTTAGGTAAAGGAGAAGCATCAGTTATAGCTCTTGCAATTGAAAATAATGGAATGGTGGCAAGTAATAATATTTCGGATGTTAAAAAATTAACTGATGAATTTAATTTATCTCTTTTAACTACAGCAATTATTTTAGGAAAATCAGTTGAAAAAAACATAATTACTCAGGATAAAGCAGAAATGTTATGGAAAAAAATGTTAAATAGAAATAGACATTTACCTGATTCTTCTTTTCATGATTATTATTCTAAAAGATATAAAAATGATTGTAAAAACTTTTTAAAATATTAAAAACAATTATTTGATTTTGTTTTAGCATTTTTAATAATCTTTTTCTATTTTTGGATATTGAAAATCTTAGTTGATATGAGATCTTCTAAAAATAGAATAATTATCTATTTCATATTATTATTTATTCTAAAAAAAGAATAACTTTATATAATAGTTTATTCTAAAATTAGAATAAGTTTATTTAAATATTCATTCTAAATTTAGAATGCATTTATATACTGGTATGTTTTAAAATTTTTTTAGGTGAATTTCATGGAAGGGAATAAAGATTTATTGATTTCATATATTAAAAAAAGATTGATTGATGAACCAACATTAATGAAAGAAAATATTTATGATAATAATCAAAAATTTAAGTATAGAAATGCTTTTTTAAACTTAAAAAAGTATATTGATGATTTTCTTGATGGATATGTTGAAAATAGATTTATTATAATGCCAGGTTTAAGAGGATTAGGAAAAAGTACTTTGATTTTTCAATTATATGATTATTTATTAAATCAGAAAAAAATTGAAAATGATAGAATATTATACTTATCTGTAGATCAGTTAAATGAATTTTTAGGTGAAAGATTAATAGATACAATATATGTTTATATAAATGAAATACATCAAAGATCTCCTATTACTTTAGATAAAGAATTGTTTATTTTTATTGATGAGGCACAATACGATGAAAAATGGTCTATGGCTGGAAAAATCATTTATGATGAGAGTAAAAAAATTTTTATGATATTTACAGGTTCTTCAGCATTGGATTTTGAAGTAAATATAGATTCCGTTAGGCGAATGAAAAGAGAAGCTATTTATCCAATGAATTTTAAAGAATATTTGTATTTAAAACATGACATAAATCTTCCTAAAGGAATATCTTCAGCTATTAGAGAAATGATTTTCACAGGAAATATTGATGATGCGATAAATAAAGAAATAAAAATTATTAATAATTTTTCTAATTTAAAAGCTCCATTAAATAAAGAATTTGAAAATTATTTAACTTATGGGTCTTTTCCAATGAGTTTATCGTTAAATGAGTTTGATATTCACAGAAAAACTTATGATATGATAGAAAGAATAATTGAAAAAGATGTTTCACATTATAAATCCCTTGGAAAAAATACAAAAACAACAATATTGAAAATAATTAGATTTTTATCTATTCAAAAACCAGGAGAGCTTTCTAAAGTAAAATTAGGAAAAAATATAGGTGTATCTCCATCGATTATTCAAGAAATTTTATACATTCTTGAAAAAACTCATTTAATATTCCATATTGATGCCTATGGTGGGGCAGGAAAACAAATAAGAAAACCATGGAAATATTATTTCCTTTCCCCATCTATAAAATCAAGTATTAATTTTACTTTAGGAAAGTATACTCCAGAAAATAGAGAATTTTTAGGAAATTTAGCTGAAAATTTAGTTGCATCCTATTTTTTTAAAATGCAGGAAACAATTAAAAGACCATTAGGAATTTTCTATGCATCAGAAAAAGGAGGTGTAGATTTTCTTTTAACTAATATTTATGGTGATGTAATTCCAGTAGAAGTTGGAATTGGAGAAAAAAATAAAAAACAAGTGAAAAATGCAATAGATAAATATAACAGTGATTATGGAATTATTATTTCAAATAAAACTTCTTTAATAAAAAAAGAGGATAATATTATTTTTATTCCCTTAACAACATTTTCATATATTTAATTTCATTGATATTTAAATATAGAGTTTAATTTAAAGTTATTTAAATTTATTTAATCTCTATTTTATATTTGCTTATTTCTTCTTGTTTATTTTATTTAAAATTAGACAAATCAAAATGTTTATATATGATAATAAATAATATAAGATTTATGGGAAGAAAATAAAAATTATTTTTTTCATGAATTAGAATTATTTTTTTTATGAATTAAAAATTTAAAATTTAAAATATTGAATTATTAATTAATAAATATTAATATAATTATTGAATAAGTAGAATTATTAAATAAAAAATATTTAAAAATAGTAATGTTTTTATCATTTTATCAAAAATTTTATATATTTAAAATTACAAAAAGTTATTAAATTAATATGATTTTATTTATTATTGAAATAAGTCTTAAGTTGAATTATTTTTTTTACAATTTAAATTTATTATATAATTTAGATTTTTTTATAATTTAAATTTATTTATATTAATTAAACTTATTTTTAATTAATTTAGATTATGTGGAGTGTTTAAATGAAATTAAGTATGTGGAAGCTTAGATTACGTTTATGGGCTGCGATGTTTGCATTATTTGCACTTATATATGCAATTATACTTGTTATTGCAAGCTTTGCAGGAGTTGGATCTTATCAAATATATGCATTTTTAGGAATAGCTATTGTATTAGCTCAATATTTAGCTGGACCAAAATTGGTAGAATGGTCAATGCATGTTAAATATCTATCAGAAGAAGAAGCACCAGACTTACACAGAATTGTTGGTGAATTAGCTATTGCTGCAAATATTCCTAAACCAAAAATAGGAATCAGTGAAACACCAGTTCCTAATGCTTTCGCTTTTGGAAGATATAAAAAAGATGGAAGAGTTTGTGTTACAAGAGGACTTTTAAATATACTCCGAGAAGATGAAGTTAAAGCAGTTTTAGGTCATGAATTAGGCCATATAAAACATAATGATATGATTGTGACAACAGTAGTCAGTGGAATACCTTTAATATGTTACTATATTGGAATGAGCTTCTTATTATCTAGAAGTGATAATGGTAATGGAGGATTAATTATTGGAATATTAGCTTTTATTGCTTATGCTGTTGGCCAATTAATTGTTTTATTTGTTTCAAGAGTCAGAGAATATTATGCTGATGAAGCGAGTGTTGAATTTGGTAATCCTCCAGAAAAATTAGCATCTGCATTGTATAAATTGGTTTATGGTGCATCAAAAGTGGATAAAAAAGATATTAAGAAAGTTAAAGGAAGTTCTGCTTTATTTTTAAATAATGTTGGAAAATCAGATTATGATATTAGAGAAATGTCTGAACTTGACACTGATAAAGACGGTAATATTTCCGCATCAGAACTCTCACAATTAAAATTCAGAAAAGTTAACCTTAGTGGTGGAGAAAAATTCATGGAAATATTATCCACACACCCTAACATGCTTAAAAGAATGGCTAAGTTAGCAGAATATACTTAAATTCTTTTTATTTTCTTTTTTTATTGTTTTTTCTTGGCATGTTTTTTGTTTATTTTTTATAAATTTTGCTTCTTTTTCCAATTTGAGTTATGTTAATTTCATGAGGATTAGTTTCTGTATTAATTATAAAAATAATTCTAAATTTTCCTTTTCTATACCTTCTTTCATTATTGTTTGTATCTATTATAGAAATAGAATTATATGGATTTATAATAAGTTCATTTATTCCTTCAAGGATTAATTTTAAATCTTTTTTATTTTTTTTTAGATAATTTTTTTAAATATTTATCTGCTTTTGAACTTATTGTGAGTTTATAATCCATATCTTTCTCCTAAATTGTTAGGATTAAGAGTAATTCCTTTTCCTTGATCAATTTCTTTTTTAGCTTCATCTAATTCTTTGATTAATTCTGTTTTATCCATTCCTAATTCTTCGCTAACAATTGAAATATCTATTCCGTTTTTATACATTGAAATTTCTTCTTTTATTTCATTTTTTTCAATTAATCTTACTAATGCTTCTGTTACTATTTCAGTTTCCGTTGTATTATTTTTTTCAGCAATTGATTTTATATCATTAAAAATATTATTAGATATATCAATAAGAACCATGATTTTCACCTAATTGTTATTATTGTTCTAATATTATTTAAATTCTTTAGTTATGTTTAATTTTGATAATTTTTTGCACTTGTAATAAAATTTCAATATTTTTTTTAATGGATGTTTTTATATTTTTTCCATATTATATTTTGCTTATTTCTTTTTCTTTATATTATTTAATATTTTATTTCCAAGTTCTGTTGTCTGATACAGTCTTCCAACTTTTCTTTCAGGATTTAAACATTTAACAAGTCCTTTTTCTTCTAATCCTTTCAATGTTCTACTAATGTTTGCTGGACTCATTTTTAATCTTTTACCAATTTCTGATGGAAATAGTAATTCTTCACTTAAAAGTTTCAATGTATCTTTTCTATGCTCTGATAATTTAATATAAACTATTAAATCTACTGTTTTTTTATCCATATTTTATATATTTATTTAACTTTATTTAAATTTATTATTATTATTATTATTATTATTATTATTATTATTATTATTATTATTTTAATATATTTTTAATTATTTTTTAACATAGATTTAACATAATTTTAATTAATAAGTTTATTTCACTATTTTTAATTCAGTGTATTATAATATGGAAATTTTATAAAAAATTATATTTTCCTAAAATTTGAAGATTTAAGTAATAAAAATATTATTAAAATACTATTAAAACATAAAAAGGTTAAATTAATTCTTGAAATATTTAAAACAGTTATTATTGGTTAATAGTAACTAATGTTACGATTCTAAAAAAATTAAATATAATTGTTTCTATGTAAATGAAGAAAATTTAATAAATACAATATACAAGATTCTAATAGCTTAATTGACACTTTTAAAAATGAAAAACCAATTTTGATGAATAAAATAAAAAATTTCAATCATTTATTTGTAATATATTTTTAATGAAGATTTTTTGTGTAATAATTTTTTTGGGCAGCAATCTATTGTTAAATCAAAAATTATAAATAGTAACAGTATAATATTAAGTATAATAATACTATAAAGTATATAATTTCTATAATTTTTTTATTTTTTATTTTTTTTATTATTTTTTTATTAATCATTTGGTGAAATTATGATCGCTGTAACAAATATTTTTGGTAAAAATCAAACAACTATTCCTAAAGAAATACGACAAAAATTAGGTTTAAATAGTAATATGGTCATAGAATGGGATATTAATAGTAATAATGAGGCAGTTTTAAAATTTAAAAAGAAATATTCTGAAAATGATTGTGATGATTTCTTTGATAAGTTAGATAAAATAAATGATGATATGGATCAAGGAAAAAAGGTAATATTAGATGTCAAATCAGTCCTTAAAGAAGAATGAATATCAACTTTCAGTTTCTGTTGATGTTAATGATTTTCTTGAGAAATTAAAGAAAAAAGATAGGGCTTTTTATTTTGAAATATTTAAAACATTAGATAAAATTCAAAAAAACCCTTTTAGAGGAAAACCCTTATCTGATAAACATAAAAATAAATTTAGAGAACGAGTTAGAAATTTTAGAATTATTTATACTATTATTGGTAATGAAATTAGGATTTTAACAATTGGTAATAGAGATGATGTTTATAATCTATAATTTCTTTTTTTATTTTTTGGGTAGTTGATGGTTGTAGATGTCTAAGTTTGCATTTATGGGTTATTTGAATGTTGTAATCATCACAGAAATTTGGGAATTGTTTGAATATTGTTTTATATGCTTATTTGAATTTTGGATGGTATATGAATTCATATTCTATCATTACTATTCTCCGACAGTGTAGGGTTCATTTCTGTAAAATACAAATTCATATTTAATATTGTTATAATCTTTAGTTGCTCTCCAGGGAATATCATTATGGGAATAATCACTAATTTCTCTTGCAGTTTTATTTGATAATTTATTTATTACTTTGTTAATTCTTTCTATTTCATCTTTTTTAAGATATTTTAGTTCTGGATTTGTCTTTGATGAGTAATTATATTTGCTGTATCCTGGGTAGCTTTGAGTTATTTCTTCTGTTATTTTATTTTCTGTTATTAATTCGTTTTTTATTTCTTCAAAGTGTATTGGTACTGGATCTTGTGGGTATTTTTGATAAGTTTCATTTGTGATTGATTTTTCATTTAATTCAAAATAATCAAAATCAGAAAAGTATAATAGCTTGTATATTACTGTTTTTCCCACATTTTCTTTTTCTCCACATTGATGGATAATGTAATGTATTGCTTCCTTCATTTTTTCAATATTGTATAACATTTTTTCACACTATAATTTATTTTCATTATATATTTATAAATATTGTAAAATAGTATTATTTTATTTATATGATATTACTATATTAATAGTATATAAATCTTTATAAATCGTTAGAAATTAAAGATATTGTAAAAAAGTATAATGGATTGTAAAAAAAGAAAATTTTATATATTATAAAAACATAAATATATTGAAAGTATTTAATAAATTAGATATTTTTATATGATATTGGAGGAGATAATATTATTTTAAGTGAAATTTTTGGAGATTCTGCGAGAGTTAAGGTTCTTGAGGAATTTGTATCAAATTGGGGAATATTTTTAACTACTCAAGAGATAGCAAGAATGGCTGAAGTATCATCAAAAACGGCATACACACAAATTACTCAGTTATTAAAAATAGGATTATTAGAACTTAAAGATGGAAAATCCAATAAGTTTAGATTAAAAAAAGATGATAAAAGAGCACTATCACTGGTATTAATCGATAGTGAAGAATATTCACGAAAACTTAATGAAATCCATGATGAAGAGGATATTTCTTATTTTGATTCAGTAAAATTTGAAATCCTACCAGAAATAGAAAATCAAGAATTGTATCAATATAATTTAGCTAATTTACCAAAATGAAGTGAAAACATGGAAAAAAAAGAAAATAAAAAAATTAAAGTCTTTATTCCTGAAGAAATTCCTAAAATACATACAACTGGAGCTGCTTCATTGCTTACTCCATTTAACATTCGTTTAATATTATTTGATGATGATATTGTTAAAGGTGAATCTATTGATGATACAATACCTGCCGTGAGAAATGCACAATGTGAAATTGTATTTCCACCAGAAATAGCTAAAACTATTGGGGAACTGTTAATTAAAGAGTCAAAAAAACATGAAAATAAATTTTTAAAAACAAAAAAGAGTTGATTAAAATTTCACCTAAAAATTCTTAGCAATTTAATGATGATGAAAGAGAAAACATCATGAAACAATTAACTGATACAGATAAAGTAGTTATGCAAAAAATTGGAAGAATGCAAGAATTATAATGATTATAGAATAAAGAATAAGTTTATTATTTTTTTAAAACATTTTTATGGACCAGACGAGATTCGAACTCGTGATCACCGCCATGTGAGGGCGGTATCATACCCCTAGACCACTGGTCCTTATTATTTTTAGATATAATTGGATAAATTTAAATATAGATAGATAAATATAATTTATCTTTTAATACTATTTTAATTTAAAAATATTTAATAATATATTTAAAAACAAATTTAGTAATATATTTAATAATATTATTTTAATAAATTTTAACAATAATATTATTTGTTATTAACTATATATATAAGTTTTTGTATTTTTAATTTATAAATTTCTATTTTTAAGTTTCATAAAACTTTTATAAATAGCTATTCAATAATTAAAGGTGAAATTATGGATAAAGAATTGATATTAAATGCACGTAAACCTAAAGGCGAATTAGGATCTAAAATGATTGATAGAATGAATAAATCTCATGAAAATTTAGCACAATGGGGTGTTAGTCATTTAAATATTGATGTTAATGATGTTATTTTAGATATTGGTTGTGGTGGTGGAGTTAATGTTAAAAGATTTAGTGAAATAGCTACTGGTGGAAAAGTTTATGGTATGGATTATTCATCACTTAGTGTTGAAAAATCTCAGGATTTGAATAAAATAGCTATTGAAGAAGGTTCTGTTGAAATTATTCAAGGTTCTGTATCTGATATTCCATTTGAAGATGAAACTTTTGATTTAATAACTGCATTTGAAACAGTTTACTTTTGGCCAGATTTTTTAAATGATTTAAAAGAGGCTTATAGAGTTTTAAAAGATAATGGAACTATTTTTATATGTAATGAAGCCGTTGGAGATAAAGAAGTAATTGAAAAAATGAAAGAACATATTGATTTATTGGATATGAAAATTTATTCTGAAGATGAGCTTAAATCAGCCCTTTTGGATGCTGGATTTGTGGATATTAAAACTTTTAGAAAAGAAGGAACAAATTGGATGTGTGTTTTAGCTACTAAAGATTAAAATATCTTATTTTTATTTTATATTTTCAGTAATTGAAAAAATAATATGAATTTAAATAGGAATAAATATATATTTCATATATTTTAAGAAATATATTCAAATTTTAAGAAATATTATTCAAAATATGTTTAAGAGATATTCAAAATATGTTCAAGAAATACTAATATCTACAATTAGGAGCATTTGATGATTACAGAAACATTATCTAAGGAATTAAATATTCAAAAATGGCAAGTTAAAGCTACAATTGATTTAATTGATGATGGAAATACTATACCATTTATTGCACGATACAGAAAAGAACTTACAGGTTCTTTAGATGATAAAACCCTTAGATTATTTGATACTCGACTTAAATATCTTAGAAATCTTGAAGATAAAAAACAACAAGTCATTAAAAGTATTTCAAATCAGAATAAATTAACTGAAGATTTAAAAATAGCTATTAAAAATGCATCAACTCTTGTTGAAGTAGATGATATCTACAGACCTTTTAAAACTAAAAAAAGCACACGGGGCTCAATAGCTAAAGAAAAAGGTTTAACACTCCTTGCAGAAGAGATTTTTAAACAAGAATTAACAGTTCCAGTTGAAAAAATAGCTATTAATTTTTTATCTGATGAACATGGAATATTAACTGTGGAAGATGCAATATCTGGTGCTAAAGACATAATATCTGAGATAATATCTGATAATCATGATTTTAGAAAATATATTCGTAATTTTACTTATAATAATGGATTTTTAGAAGTTAAATCTAAAAATAAAGTTGATAAGGATATTTTATCCAAGTATGAGATGTATAGTAATTATAGGGAAGCTATTTCCAATATAAAACCCCATAGAATTTTAGCTATTAATCGTGGAGAGTCAGAAAAGATACTTAAAGTAAAAATTGTAGGTGTAGAAGATGATATAATCAAATATATTAATTATAATGTCTTAATTCCAATTACGAACATTGAAATAGCTGAATTAATTGATGGGAAAAGATATAATAAATACACGACTTTAATTATTAAAGAAGCTATTTTAGATGCATATAAAAGGTTAATAGCTCCATCAATTGAAAGAGAGATTCGTGGTTTTTTAAAAGAAAAAGCAGAAGATAAATCTATTGAGGTTTTTTCTCGAAATCTTGAAGATTTACTTATGCAATCTCCTATAACTGGTAAGGTTGTTTTAGGTTGGGATCCAGCTTTTAGAACTGGATGTAAAATAGCTGTTGTTGATAAAATTGGCAATGTTTTAGATACAACTATTGTATATCCAACAGAGCCACAAAATAAAATAGAAGAAACTAAAAAAACTATTCTTGGTTTAATAAATAAACATGATGTTGATTTAATTTCGCTCGGTAATGGAACAGCTTCAAGAGAATCTGAAATTATTATATCTAATACTATTAAAGAAACTAAGGTTAATTATGTGATAACTAATGAAGCTGGTGCATCTGTTTATTCTGCAAGTGAATTAGCTAATGAAGAATTTCCAAATTTAGAACCAGGACTTCGTAGTGCTGTTTCTATTGCAAGGCGACTTCAAGATCCATTGGCAGAACTTGTAAAAATTGAACCAAAATCAATAGGTGTTGGACAATATCAACATGATATGAATCAAAAGAAGTTAAATGAAACCTTAAAAACTGTTGTTGAAAAGACAGTAAATAATGTAGGGGTTGATTTAAATACTGCATCGGTTTCTTTACTTAAATTTGTTTCTGGATTAAGTATAGCTATTTCAAAGAAGATTATTAAATATAAACAAGAAAATGGATTATTTAATAGTCGTGAGGAACTTTTAAATGTTCCAGGTCTTGGAGCTAAAACATATAAACAATGTGCAGGATTTTTAAAGGTTTTTAATTCCAATAATCCTTTAGATACTACAACAGTCCATCCAGAATCATACAAAATAGCTATTAAATTTTTAAATATATTAAATAAAGATTTAAATGATCTTGGCAATATTAATTTTTCATTAAACTCTATTGATATTAAAGAATTAGCAACAAAACTTAATGTTGGTGAAATAACTTTAAAAGATATTGTAAATGAACTTAAAAAACCAGGAAGAGATCCAAGAGATACTACACCTCAACCAATTCTTAGAAAAGATGCTTTAACTATTGAAGATTTAAAAGAAGACATGATACTTGAAGGAACAGTTAGAAATGTCGTTGATTTCGGTGCTTTTGTTGATATTGGCATACATCAAGATGCTTTAGTTCATATTTCTCAATTAATAGAAAATAAATTTGTTAAACACCCATTAGATATTGTTAATGTTGGAGATATTGTAAAAGTTAAGGTTATTGATGTGGATATTCCTAAAAAAAGAGTTCAATTGTCTATGATACTTTAATTTGAAAATTAATTTGGTTAGCTATTGTTTTTTCTAATTTTTTTCCATGATTTTTGCCTAAAAGTTTATTTTTTGATTTTTATAGTTTTAATATCATTATAGTTTGAAATCAATTTTTTAACATAAAATTAATTAGTTGTGTTTCAAAGTTGGTTAACTTTTTTTAATTGCAATAAAATTTTTTAATTTTTTTAATATTTTTTTTTAGTAATTATTATTTTTTTTTATATTATTATTTTTGCTTGTATG
>JAISIT010000098.1 GCA_031261915.1 Candidatus Methanoflexus mossambicus | reverse complement strand
ACAGTTTTAACAGTTTCTTTAACATTGATGTAATCTATATTGGCATATACATCTAATAAATAATCTAATAATGATTTTTCTACTTCAAAATTTGGAAGTTCTAAAGTATATTTTGCATCGCCCATTTCATCAAATTCGATGTTAGTTATTGTTAAATAACCTGTTTGGAATAATAAAGGCAATTGTTTTATTTCTAATGGTTCAAATTCTTCAAATGCCTTTTTACCTACTTTTATTGGTTTTATAATTGGTTCCAAGTCATTATTTTCTTTTAGTAGGTCTATTAGAAATGTTGGTGTTCCTGTGGTAAACCAGTTATTAGAAAAATACTTTTGAGATAGAAGTATAAGTGTTGAATAAGGATTATACACTTTAGTTTCACCATCCCAACTGTATCCATTATACCATAACTTTATTAACTCCATAGCTTTTTCATAAGTATAATTAAGTCTATTTGCAAGTATTTGTATGTGTTCATAGAAATGATATTCTAAATCAACTTGTGTATAACCACAAAGGGCAGAATATTCGGGATCTAAGGTCAAATCAGTTAAATTATTTAATTTAGAGAAAATAGAAGTTTTAGAAAACTTACTAACTCCAGTTATAAATATAAAATGAATATATTTCTCCATTGATTTCATAACTTCATAAAATTCACTTAAAATTTTTCTATTCGCTTCTGCAACATCCAAATTACTTAAATTATCAATTATGGCTTTATCATACTCATCAACTAAAATAACAAGTTTTTTATTTGTTTTTTTAGCTATTTCTTCTATTAAAGTCTCGAATTTATCTGATAATATGTTAATTCCATCTATTTCAACACCATATTTTTTTGCGGTTTTATCTAAAAAATACATCAGTGATTCTGTCAATATTTCAGGAGAATCTCGTCCCCTGCTCCCAAAATCTAAATGAATAACCGGATAAGTCTCATTCCAATCCCACTTATCATAGATATATAAATCTTCAAATAACTTTTTATTCCCTTCAAATAACTGTTCTAATGTGCTTATGAGCAATGACTTACCAAAACGTCGTGGACGAGATAAAAAATACTTTTCTCCCGGAGCAACCATATTATAAATGTATTCTGTTTTATCCACATAAATATAATCATTTTCACGAATATTTATAAAATCCGCCATTCCCTTTGGTAATCTTTTCATTTTAATACCTCTTTAATCATGTGTTTTATTTCAAACCTTATTTTCTATTGTTTGAAAAATAGTAAAAATCTTTTATTTTTTTCTCATATTTAATTTATTTTCTTTAATTATTTATTATAGTCATAGTATAATTGTATATTCTTATAAATATATAAATATTTTTAAAATACAAATTGAAATTTATAAAATAAATGAAGATGAAATCATTTTTTAGTTTTTGAATTGACATTTGACTTTCTTTCTGTTGAAAGCTATTACTAATTGGGTGGTTGTTTGTTTATCAAATGGTAAATCGTAGTTTTTATCGTTTATTTGCTTGAATCCTTCTTTGATTTTTTCATCTAAACTTTTATCTAATTTATTTTCGTCTTCTTCTTTTGTGTATTTACATTCAATTACTATATTTTGGTTGTTGTATTGTAGTAGTGCATCTAATCTTCCTATATTTGTTTGTATTTCTCCAATTATATTGAATCCCAATGTTTTAAGCCATAATAGGAATATACTGTTGTAGTAGTCTTCGTGTTTTATATGAATGTCGTAAGGTATTTGTGATAGGACTTTCTCTATACTTCTGCTTAGTCCTTCAACATCTTTGTTTTGGAATTGGTCTAAAACTGTTTTTGCAGTTTTTTTAACATCCATATAATTCATTTTTGAGTAAATATTTAATAAATGGTTTAGTAATGATTTTTCTACTTCAAAATTTGGGACTTCTAAAGTATATTCCACATCCCCCATTTCATCAAATTCAATATTGGTTATTGTTAAATATCCAGTTTGAAAAAGTAATGGTAATTGTCTCATATTTAATGGTTCAAATTCATCAAATGCACTTTTATCGACTTTTATTGGTTTTAAAATAGGTTCCAGGTCATTATTTTCTTTTAATAAGTCTATTAGGAATGTTGGTGTTCCACTTGTAAACCAATTATTAGAAAAATATTTATTAAATAAGAGTATAAGTGTTGAATATGGATTATAGACTTTAGTTTTTCCATCCCAACTATATCCATTATACCATAACTTTATTAAGTCCATAGTTTTCGTATATGAGTAATTAAGGTTGTTTGCAAGTATTTGAATATGTTCATTAAAGTGGGTTTCTAAATCAACTTGTGTATATCCACAAATAGCTGAATATTCTGGATTTAAAGTTAAATCAGTTAAATTATTTAATTTAGAGAAAATAGATGTTTTAGAAAATTTAGATACTCCTGTTATGAATATAAAGTGTATATATTTTTCCATTGTCTTCATTACTTCATAAAATTCGCTGAGAATTTTTCTATTGTCTTCTGCCACATCCAAATTACTTAAATTATCAATTATAGCTTTATCATACTCATCAATTAAAATAACAAGCTTTTTTCCTGTTTTTTTAGCTATTTTTTCAATTAAAGTTTCAAATTTATCTGATAATATGTTAATTTCATCTAATTCTAAACCATAGTTTTTTGCAGTTTTATCTAAAAAATATATAAGTGATTGTGTTAGTATCTCTGAAGAATTTCGTCCTCTACTTCCAAAATCTAAATGAATAATGGGATAAGTTTCATTCCAATCCCATTTATCATAGATATATAATCCTTCAAATAGCTTTTTATTCCCTTCAAATAGCTGTTCTAATGTGCTTATAAGTAATGATTTCCCAAATCGTCGTGGACGAGATAAAAAGTATTTTTTTCCAGGTGAAAACATTTTATAAATGAATTCGGTTTTATCCACATAAATATAATCATTTTCACGAATATTTATAAAATCTGATACTCCATCAGGTAATAGTTTCATTTAAATTCCTCATTTTTGATTATTTTAAGTTTTAAAATAGTTTGTAATTATAGAAAATTTAGAAAATTTAAAAATTCTTATTTTTCATTTATATTCATTTCTTTAATAATATTATTGGTGTTTTTAATATAAATGTTTTCTTATGATTTCATCAAGTATAAAAAATATCATGAAGTAGTTCAAAAAGTAGTTCAAAAATCAATGAAGTAGTTCAAAATATATAAAATATTATGAAGTAGTTCTAAATTTCATAAATTATAAAAAATATAATTCATTTAGCACATTTTAATTTCATTACATTTATTTATTATATCTTTTAATTTTTCATTATTAAATTGAGAAACGTTGCTTAAATCAAAGGGATCATCAAAAATATCTGCTATTTCTATATGTTTTCTTTGTGCAAAGACTTTTTTTAAGGTATATAAGAAATTCAATTGTCGTTCATTGTATTTTTCATTGTCAATTATATGTTTTTTGAATCTTTCTTCAATTAATTCTTGTGGATCTTTTTCTCTTGTAATTCCTATGATTTCCCTTAAAAATAGGATGAAATCTGTTTCTTTTTGAATATTGTTTATTGTTATTTCTGGTCTAAGAGATTTTAATTCATTTTCAAGTTCTAATAGCTCTTTTGAACTAATGCATTCTCCATTTTTTAGTTTTCTTGCCACTGGATTATATTCTAAAAGCCGTTTTAAATCCTCATCTTCAGGAATCTCTTTAATAATCTCTCCAACATCAAGAATACGGTCTGGAACATCGGTTTCTATTATGTCCTTAGGTTTTGGAGTGAAATATTTCATAGCAGGAGCTATTTCATTAACTAAAAATTCAATATCTTCAAAGGTTAAATCTTCCCAGAATTCATTTTGTAATACTTTAGTTAGGTTTTCTTTGTTTTGTTGGATATATTCAAGATTATCTTTTTCTAAAACATTTTTAACCATATATATAATGTTTTTTTTTAATTTTAAATATCTTTTCTTTATCTTTATCTAAAACTAATTTAAATAGCTTTTCAGATTTTAAAATAAATGAAGAAATATTGGGATTTTCACCTTCTAAAATAATGGTTAATGGAACTATTTCATTTAATAACTTATCAATATCATTGCTGAAGTCATGTTTTTGTTTTAAATTATCAATTATTGCTTTTTTCTCTCGAACTAAGAAGAAATCATCATTTAAGCCATTAATATTATTTGAAATTTTATTATTAATGATATTTCTTTGATTATCATCTAAATCTTCATTTAAAAGTGAAATTCTGTTTTTAAATATTTTAGTTAAGACACTATCTTTCATTTCACCCTCTTTTGATCTTTTTAATTCATGGAATAATATGTTTGAATGTCCACCAATTACAAAATCAAGTATTAAAAAATCATCTTTTTTCCCTTCTGCTAACCATTGGGGATGTTTACATGATTTAAAATTCCTTGTTCCTCTCCCTAACATCTGCCAAAATTGAATATGGGAAAATACTGGTTTAACAATCACTAAATTCATTATTTCTGGAATATCAACTCCAGTATCTAACATTGTAACTGAAAAAACAACACGAGGGCTTGATTCTTTTTGAAATCTTTTAATAGCTTGAGAAGAATGAGACATATCAGATGTGATTACTTGTGCTTCACTTGATCGATTAGGAAACATTTCATTCCAGATTTCTTTTAATCTATGGGCATGTCTTTTACTTGAGCAGAAGAATATTGTTTTAGTAGGTTTATTATCATCACTTTTATAGGATTTTTCCATGAATTCTTTTAAAATAAGTTCATTTGTTGATTTATTTAAAAATACTTTATCAAATTGAGAACCAGTTACTTCAAATTCGTTAGGATCAACACCTTGCCTTCTTAAATCATCTTTTTGGAATTTATCCAAATCACTTGGTTTTATTCCTTCATTTAAAACCTTTAAAACAATAGGAATTCCATTGTATGGAACTAAAACCTCATCACTTAAAGCTTGGTCATAAGAATACTGCGCAACGCTTTTTCCAAATAAATCAACAGTAGATTGAGTTTCTCTTTCACGAGGTGTGGCAGTTAAACCGATTTTTATAGCATCAAAATATTTAAAGATAAGATTGTTTTTATCATATATGGAACGATGTGCCTCATCAAATACAATTAAATCAAAAAATCCAGGTGAAAACCTTTCAAAAAACTTTTTATCCTGACCACCCATAAGTGTTTGGACTGTTGAAACATATAAACGACTATTAGTATCAAATCCATCACGTAAATCTGCTACTGGTTCATTGAAATATTTAGTAAAACCTTCAGTTTTTGCCTGATTAACTAAACTAATTCTATCTGCGATAAATAAAACATTTCGAATAATATTTGACCTTATTAAAAGATCTATTATTGCCATTGCCACCCTTGTTTTACCTGTTCCTGTAGCCATTTCAATTAAAGCAGTTCTATGACAGTTTGCAAAATGTTCACTTAAACCTCTGACAATTTCAACACTACGAGTCCTATCAACTATTTTTGGATTTATTTTCATCAATGCAGGATTTGCATGATTTTTATAAAGATTTCTTCTTCGAGATAAATCTTCTTGAGAAAATGGTCCACTTACTTTTCTTTCAACACCATATTCATCAATAAAATGCCACTTTTTACCGTTAGTAAGAAAAATAGGAATTTTAAGACCAGTTTTATCTTCAATTGTGAGAGAATAGTTAATAGCTTGATTTCTTCCAATAACAGGATCTTTTGAATATCTTTTTGCTTCAATAATAGCTAAAGGATTTTCATGGCTATCTAAAAGAAGATAATCAATAAATAAATCAACACCTTTTTCAACATGACCATCAAAAACAATATAATCCTTTTTTTCAAAATCAGACTTCACAGGATTAATTTCTTCTTTAATATACTTAAAATCCCAACCAACTCTTAGTAGTTCTGGATCTATAAGTTTTTTCCTTGTTTCATCTTCGCAAATATCATTGAAATCGTTATTTTCAACCATAATATCCATTATTTTATTAATTTTTTATTATTTTTTATTATTCTTTATTTTTTATAATATTAGTTAATTTTTTTTCATTTTAATTTATTTTCCTTGTTTAATTAGTATTTTCATCAATTTTAATTTTTAATGCATCAATGAATTTATCAAGATAAATTTTAAATTCTTTGGCAACTTCATATATTGTATCAATAACTATATGATCATAAGCCAATGAAATAAGATTTCGTATTTGGTGAAATTCTCTCCACTTTTTATAATCCTTAATAACTCTCAATTTTTTTGCTTTTTTAAGAAGTTGGGCATTTGAAAGATTTTCTATTTTTCCATCTGCTATTTCAATGAAACTTTTCATAGTTTTCAATGCAAGTTCATAAGTAAATTCAAAATGGTGTATAACCGATGCCCTTACGGTTTCTTTCATATAGAATATCTTTGAAAAATCTTCACTCTCAAGTACTTTTGCAGTTTTTAAAGCATTAGAAAAAGAAACACTCGCATCAATTAAAGTATCAATATCTATTTTTTTATCCATAAAATAACCTTTTATAAATCAATATTTTATAACATATTTATTTTATTGCTTTAAATTAGTTATGTTTCATATTATTAATATTAAACATTAATATTTTTTCATTATGTTCTTTTTATTATAAATTATTTTCTATTTTCTATTTTTTTATTTTCATCTAAGTTATTTCATGGATTTTTAATTTTAATTTTTATAAAAAAAGATATTTATTAAAAATAAAATATAATAATAAAAATGAAAAATAAATTGAATAAAATTTTTGATAATTTTAAATAATAATAAGATAATTTAATAAATGATTAAATAAAAAACTAATAAAACGATGTTTCACTCTTAGAAATGTTTTTAGTGAAGTTATAAGCAAAATTAGGCATTGAACATGCATGAATATGTATATAATTTGCTAATGTGTTCTTAATAGCTATTCCATCATAATAGCTACCATTTATTTTATCAATACCTCTTCCACGTTTAACATTAAACACAAACTTAGCATTAAAAGCATTTAATAGCTTAGTATAATGGAATTCATGCCCTCTAAATATTTCTCCTTTTTTAGCAATTAAAGAATCCTTAGTAGCTTCAGCTATTACATAATTTAATCCTTGAACTTTATCTGTCATTATTGAGTTATATGGAATGACATCACACATTTTTCTATCATCAATAGCTTTAGATAAGTAAATCAAACCTCCACATTCACCGTAAATAGCTCCATTGTTTTTATAGAACTTGTTTATTGATTGTCTCATAGAGCTATTCTTTTCAAGCTCTTTTTTAAATACTTCTGGGTATCCTCCTCCAATGTATATTCCATCACAATCAGGGACTTTTTCATCTTTTAATGGTGAAAATGGAATTATTTTAGCATTATTTTCTTCTAAACTTTCAAGGTTTTCTTTATAATAAAATGTAAATACTTCATCTAATGCAACAGCTATTTTTACTGGAGTCTTATTCCCTGTTTTCCATAGATAATCTATATCAGTTTTATTCGATAAATCTTCATTGTTATTGAATTTATCATTTAAATTCTTATCAAATTTAGTATTTGATTTATAATCTAAATAGCTATTATTTATATTATTTATATTATTTTCTTTATTATCATTATTATATTCATTATATTTTTTATTATTACTTAACGAAGTTAAGTTAGAAAATAGATTTTCTTTATTTTTAGCTATTTCTTTTAAAACATCTAAATCAATGTTTTCAGATACAATACTGCCCCATAAATCAATGTTTTCTCTGATTTTATCCTGTTCAAGAGCAGGAACAAGACCTAAATGCCTTTCTGCTGTAGCTATTTTCTCATCACGAACAATAGCTCCTAAAACTTCTGTGTCTGTTAACTTTTCAATAGCTTCCTTTGCTTTTAAATAATGTCGTTTTCCTTTTATTTTATTTAATATGACTCCTTGAATATTTACCTCAGGATCTAAAAGTTTAAATCCTAAAACAATAGCTGCAGCACTTTTAACTAAACTTCGCCCATCCATTATCAATATTATTGGAGCATTTAACACTTTAGCTATTGATGCCGTGTTTCCAACATTATTAATTGGACTTATACCTTCATAAAGTCCTCTAACACCTTCAATTACTCCAATATCTGATTTTGTTTTTTTAATAGCTCTATCATAAAGCTTTTTAATTTGAATATCATTCATAAAAAAAGAATCTAAATTACGAGAAGAATTTCCAGTAGCTATTGAATGATACGTCGGGTCAATGAAGTCAGGTCCAACTTTAAATGGCTGAACTTTCATTTCCTCTGATAATGCTTTCATTATTCCTGTAGCTATTGTTGTCTTTCCAACAGCACTTCCAGTTCCAGCAAGTAAAACTTTCATAGTTTATAATTGGTTTTAATATTATTTAAAATAGTTGAAAAATTATATTAAAAAATATAAATTTAAAATAATGAATAAATTTAAAATAATAATTAATATTGTTTCAATGAAATTGATTTTGATTATAATAAAATCAAAAAAGAATAAATACTCATTAAAATATATATATATCTTTGATAATAAATTTTAAAAATAATATGGTGCTATTGGTGAAATTATGAATAACAAAGAAATTATTCCTCGAGAATTATTGCCTAAAGAAGTAATTTTAAATCCTGATGATGAAGAAACATACGAAAGATTTTATGGGGGATATGATTATCCCTATGTAATTTATACTTATTTAAAATATATTGGTAACAATTGTGATATGTTTTTACATGCTAATAGGTCTGAAGAATATAAAAATTTTATTTTAACTGGTGTAGATGATGATTCTTATGATATTGGAGATTTTTTAACTGAAAACCTTGAAATTAACTCTCAAATGTTTAAAAAAGCTTTAATTGAAGCTGGTGAAGATGATAGTTATATTTCAATACATGAGTTTATGGAAGAACAAAATTTAGTCGAACAATTAAATTCTGCTCAAGAATTATTAGAAATATCAATTATAGTATATTTTGAATTAAAATTTAAAGAGATTTTTGAACCATTTGAAAATGATATTGAAGAGAATAATAAAAAAAACAATAAAAAGAGTAATAGAAAGAGTAATAGAAAGAATAATAAACATTGTAAAAATAATTATTCAAGTGATACTCCAATAAAAGGATTAGAATTATTCAAAGATATTTTAAATAACATTGAAATCATCAAAAGAATATTTAAACAAGTAAATTCATATTCCAATATTGAAACATTAGATATTACTAAAGAAAACATTGATGATTTAATTAAAAATGTATTTATGGTTAAAAATGAACATATTCAAAATAATAAATAAATAAAACTATAGTCTTGAGAAAAAAGTTTGTAATTAATTTTTAGTTTGTAATTAATTTTTATTTTTAATATTCATATAACTTATTAAATCAATTAATAACATTTTTAAAATTAATATTTTAAATATTAAAAATATTAAAACTTTTATTTTTAACAATAAAATGACTAAACTTAAAATCAATAAAAATCAAACTTTTCATTGAAAAACTAAAAATAATAATCTTTAAGTCAATGACCATATAAATAAAAATAATATTGGAAAAAATTTAGTAATAACCTACACTGTTTAAAGTATAATTAATTTCCTTAATATCTGGATCTTCTTTTGCAACATTTTTTATTTCTTCTAAACTATAGCCATAATGTTCAATGGTTTCTAAATATTCTTCTGTTGGATTTTTCCATTGAGTTTCATCTAAAAATCTTGCATAACCCCATACTCCACCAATATCTTCTGGAGGACACATTCCCTTGGCTGCAACACATCTTGGATAATTGACACCTTCTTTTTTATCAACATAACGGTTTAAAACTATTTCATGCTCCCAACTATCTCCAAAATCATATTCATAAGAAAATTTCTTTGTTATATTTAAAATATCTTTTAAATTGGTTTCTTCTATTTTACTAATTTTATTACCAAAATCCATTTCAGCATCTTCTGGAAAATAGCTATGTTCTCCAACAAAAAATCCATATAAATGGTAATTACCCCAACCCATAACAGTTTGAATTATTTCATGAAATTCATGCAAACTAATATTTGGGTCTATTTCAATCCATCTTCTAATTGGAATATGTGTATCTTTTAATTTTATTCTCATTACAGCTATTTCATTTGACATTTTAATTTCTCCATTACTATGATTTTATTTAATATTATATTCTATTAATTAACTAATTAAAAACTTAATAATTAAACAATTAAGATTATTAAATGAATCCTATATACATTAAAGGGATATAGATAATATTATTTTCTTTTTTAAGCTTTGAATATCTGTTAGATATTAAAATTCCATATTCAGAACCATATTTATTAATGTCCTTTGTTAAATGGCTTTTTGTTTTTTTACCTACTCCAATTTCAATAGGAATTAAATCATTTAGTTTAACTTTAATAAGAAAATCTGAACTTCCTTTATCTGGAGGATAAAATAATTTCATTACTGGATAAGAGGTTTTAGTCATTTTATACAAACCACTGGCAACAAGAGTTTCTGCAAGAGCACCTAAACATTTTCTACTCATTAAATCAAATCTTCCAACATTATAATTAATTGCAGCTTTAATTGAGGGAGATAAAAAGAAATATTGCCTTGGTTTTTTAATAATTTTGCCTCCACTTCCGTATGGCAAAATACTAAAGAGTAGCTGGGTTTTTTCAAGAACATCTAAAATATTTTTAACAGTAGTTTGACCTATTGAAATATAATTAGCTATGTTATATGTGGATGTTCCACCAGGTGCTTGCAATCCAAGGTAATATATTATTTCTTCAATTGAACTAGCAGTAGACAAGTTAAATGACTTAATTGAACTAATATCCTTGTTTATAATGTTTTCTATTCTACTGTATATGTCTTCATAGGTTTCTATTTCACTAAAATTTAATGTAGAAGGAAATCCTTGAGTTTTTAGGAAACTTTCAAATTCATATTTAGGATTTTTATTTAATAATTTTAAGCTATTTTCTACTTTTTTTTCAAGAGCAATAGCTTTTTTTAAAGAATTATCATCACCAAGATAAATTAATTCTTTTAATGCAGTTGAAAAATCTGAATTAATGGATATATTATGTTTTTCCATTAAAGAATCTTTAAAATTATTTGGAAAAATATATTTTTTATCTAATCTTCTTGCAACATCACCACTAATTTCTAAATCAAGAGCAGATGAACCTGTGCATATTAAAAAAATATTATCTGTTGTATCGAAGATTATTTTACCAGAATCTCCCCATGTTTTATCAAGATGGACTTCATCAATAAAGATAAAGATTTGCTCATCTAAATCAACCATATCAATGTTGTGAATCTCTTTTAGAAAGCTATTTACAATTTCAAGTATATCTGTTTGAAAATATTTTCTAAATTGATCAAAAGAAATATAAAATATATTATTTGAGCTTATATTCTTTTTATTTAATAAATAATCATATAATTGAAATAAAATTGTTGTTTTTCCAACACCTCGAAGTCCAGGAAGAGCTAAAAATCTTTTTTCTAATCTACCATTAAGATAATTATCTAAATAACTTTTTATAATATAATATTCCTCTTTTGGATTAAAATCTTTAACTTTTTTAATTTTTTTCTCGCCTTCGGAGTGTTTAAATCGTATAAAGTTTCTATACTCATCTTCATAATACATTTAATTCACCATAATTATAATTTGATTATTATCATAATGTTATTGTTATTTTTGATAATTATTATCTATATTAAAATCTAATTATTTTTATGTTTAATATTATATAAATAGTTAAGTATAAAAAAGTTTAGATAAGATATAAATCTAAGTTTTTTAAAGTTTAGATTTTTTTATTCATTAGTAATTTCAATTTGAATATGGTTTTATAATTTTCATTTGATTACAAAAGTATTTATTTTAATTAAACAATATACTAATTAGGCATATGAAATATTGTAAATTAATATTAGTATTTAAATAATATTTATGCATGAAATATATTATATTAATGAAAATGAACTAATGAGTTGAAAAAATGATAATTTCTTTAAAAAAAATACAAACAGGTCAAGAGTTTATTAAAGAAATGGAAAAAAGGCATGGTTCTTATAATGAACTTAAAAAGAAATTTAAAAGAACAAATAACATGATTTTTTTAATTGATCTTGAAGCATTGGAATATCATAAAAAAAATCCCAATGAAACAATAGAAAGAACAAACAGCATAATAACTGATGAATTAACATTAGGAGAAATTGAAATAGAACTTTTAAATACAATTAAAAATAATCATCCAAAATCTATCAGGGAACTTGCCAGACTTTCTAATAAAGATATTAGTGTAGTTCAACCTAAAGTAAAAAATCTTCATCAAGAAGGGCTAATTAAAATAAAAGAAGGTATTAGAAACAGTAAAATTCCAGTAGTTAACTTTGATGAGATTGTAATTTCATTATAATTTCATATAATCTTATTATTTTATTTAAATTTAGTTTTTCAATTAGTAATTTATTATTTATTTTATTTAAATGATTTCATGAAAATTATTTTCTATTTAGCTATTAAATTATAAAATAAATTATTTTAAATGTTTAAAATTTAAATAACTAAAATTTATTAAATAAATCAAGAAAATAGATGAATCTAAGTTTTTTAAAGTTTAGATTTTTCATCATAATTTGAAATTTAATAATAATTTATAAATAAAGAAAATAGTAAATTTTCTAACTTGAATGTAAACATTCAAATATTAAAAGAAACATAAAATTTAGTAAATTTAAAATCTGTTGGTGATTAGATGAATAGAAAACAAATAGCTATTGATTTTGCAAAATCTTTAAATTGTCCTGAGATTGAAAAAATAATCTTATTTGGGTCTGTTGCTCGTGGAGAGGATAATATTAATTCGGACATTGATATTCTGATTATAACAAAAAATATTAATGATAAAATTAAAATTGAAGATGATATTTACTCTAAAGTTTTTAATATTCTTTTAAAGACTAATGAATATCTTTCTGTTAAAATGAGGTCTATTAATCATTATGAAGATCATAAAGATTTCCCATTTTATGAAAATATTGAAAATGAAGGAATATTAATCGGATAACAAATCAGGAAGTTTTAAAATGGATAAAATCAATGTTGTATTTAAAAGGGCAATAGAATCTTTAAAAGTATCAGAATTAAATTTTGAAAATGAATTTTATTCTGCATCCATAAATAGATCATATTATGCTTGTTTTTATATGGCAAAAGCATTATTACTTAAAAAAGGTTTTAATCCTAAAACTCATAGGGGAACTATTCGCCAATTTGGATTGGAATATGTTGAAAAGGGAAATTTTGATAAACATATAGCTAAATTCTTTTCAATTTTAGAAGAAGATCGTGAAGATGCCGATTATGATTTTTCCTATGATTCTACAAGACAAATAGCTCAAAATGATTTGAATAATGCTAAATTATTTATTGAAGAATCTAAAAAGTTTTTATGAAAAATTTATTATTTATCAAAATGCTATTAATTAATTTAAAATGCTATTAATTAATAATTTTAATTAAAATAAGAATTTAAAGCAATAGATTTATAAATAAAGAAAATATTAAATTTTCTAACTTGAATGTAAACATTCAAATATTAAAAAAACAATAAATATTAATATTTATAAAAAAAATAATTTGGTGATTAGATGAATAGAAAGGAAATAGCTATTGAGTTTGCGAAAAATCTTAAACAAAAAGAAATAGAAAAAATAATTTTATATGGTTCTGTTGCTCGTGGAGATGACAATACCGATTCAGATATTGATATTCTAATAATCACAGAAAATGATGATGATGAAATTAAATTAAGTAAAAATATCTATAAAACTGCTTTTGATTTTTTATTAAAAACAGGAGAATTTATATCTCCTAAAATATTTTCAAAAAATCATTACAAAAAATATAAACATTTTTCATTTTATTCAAATATAGATAAAGAAGGTGTTGAAATTGGATAATGAAAGTATTGAAACATTTAATATGGGATTAAATGCTTTTGATGATGCTAAATTTAATTTTAACAATAAAAGATATAATACTGCAATTAACAGAGCATATTATTCAGTTTTTTATTGTGCAAGAGCACTTCTTATTAAAAAAGGAATTCAAACAAAAACACACACAGGAACTATCCATAAATTTGGTCTTGAATATGTTGTTAATGGAAAATTTAATGGAGAAATAGCTTCTATTTTATCACATTTATTTAATATAAGAGAAAAATCTGATTATACATTAACTTTTAAAGCAAATGAAGAACTAACTGAAATAATTATTAATGAAGCAGAAAAATTTATAGATGAATCAGAAAAATATTTATGAACTGTTTTTAGAAATAGACAAAATAAATAATTATTTCAACTTAATAGAATTTAGTAAATTTAAAATAATTTGGTGATTAGATGAATAGAAAGGAAATAGCTATTGAGTTTGCAAAATCTTTAAAACATCCTGAAATTGTAAAGGTTATTTTATTTGGTTCTGTTGCTCGTGGAGAAGATAAAAAAGATTCTGATATAGATATAATCATTGTTACAAATAAAAAATCAGATAAACAGCTCATTCTTGACGATGTTTATGATAAAGTTATTGATGTTCTTATTAAAACAGGGGAGCATATCTCTGTTAAATTTAAAGAAAATAAATACTTTGAAAAACATAAAGATTTTTCTTTCATTTCAAATGTTAATTGTGATGGATTAATTATTAGCTAAAATTGATAATATGTATCTATAAGAAATTAAATTAGAATTAAAAGTCGCATATGAAGCAATTGAAGATGGTAAAATAGCTATTGGATATGGAAGCTATAACAATTCTGTTAAAAGGTCTTATTATGCTTTTTCATGGTGTTAAAGCATTACTATTTAAAAAAGGGATTAATGTAGAAAGCCATAGATGTGTTTTAAGTTATTTTGTAAATGAATATGTTAAAACAAAAGAATTCAATCCAGGAATTTCCAGAATATTATATAATCTCTTTGATGGCAGTGATGATGCAGATTATGATATAAAAGTTGATTTTTCAAAAGAAGAAGCTGTTTTCAATCATAGAAAAGCAAAAAGTTTTGTTGATGAATGTAGGAAAATTCTTAATTTATAATTTAAATATTTTTCTTAAATTATAAATATACTTTTTAATTATTTTCCATTTCTAATCTCTAATAATGTTTCAAGAGGACTAATGCCATCAGGAGACTTAGCTATTCCACAAATCGAGTAATATTCTTTTTTGGTAGGATTAGGATTATATTTCTCTTTATTTCTCACAATAGCTTTCCCACCAGATAATTTTTCAATTTCCTCAAAAATGTCTTCTTTAATTTCAAAACTATTTTTAATAATGGCATTGACTACTTCATTTTCAGTTTTACCTTCATTTTTAGCTATTTTACTTATAATTTTAAAGATGCAGGGTTCTAATGTTATATTTGGAGTTTCATTCATTATTAATCGCCGTTATTAGTATTAATTATATTAAATAATCATTATTTTTAATATTTATAATTTTCTACAAGATATTATATTTAATATTTTAACTATTAGGATTATTTATAATTATTTAAATATAAAAAGAAACATATATATTGCTATTTATGTGGTATTAATTAATAACTATTTTATTTTATTCCAGAATCAATTTTCAGTGGTTTTATGCTTAATGAAAATCAAAAATCAAAAATCAATGCAATTATTAAGAGCTATTTTTCTTTAAAGACTCCTAATGAGCATACTGAACTTAATGATAGAAGAAATAAACATTTATCTGAACTAAATGATTTAATTCAGAGGTATTTAGAAGAACAAATAGATTTAAATAATTTTAAGACAAAAATTGATAGTCATAGTAAAAAAAATGATTTGTTTGGTTTTAAGGGGACTTCTGGACAAATGTTCTTTAACATGCTATTTAATAATGTTGAAAAGTTAGATAAAATCGATAATTTAAATTTAATTTTAAACAATGTTTTAAAATGCCCAAATGATATTGATGATGCTAAAAATAAAATAAAACAACTCCTTGATTTTAATAAGGAAGTTAATAATAAAGTTAATGAAAAAAAGAAGCATGGAAAAAATGGCAGTATTCCATTTTTCTTATCTTATTTTTGGAATATACAAAATAATGATATTTGGCCAATATATTATGACTCTTTAAGAAAGGGACTTAAAAAATTAGGTATAATTTTTAATAAGGATATTGTTAATAATTATATTGATTTTTATAATATAAATAATGAAATAAAAGAAAATTATAAAGAAAAAACAAAAAAAGATATTTCTTTATGGGAAATAGAATATTCATTTGTTTATGATAATGATTCTATTGATTTAGATAGTGATAATGGAGATGGAAACGAATCAAATTTAAAACCTGCTATCAATAAAATTTATTATGGTGCTCCTGGGACTGGAAAGTCATATACAGTGAATAAAAAGTTTCCAAATTATCAAAGAATAACATTTCATCCAGAATATACTTATTTTGATTTCGTTGGTGGTTTAAAACCTGTTGTTGATGAAAATGGGGATATTTCTTATAGTTTCGTTCCTGGACAATTTACAAAGGTGCTTCTTAAAAGTTATAGAAACAAAAATAAGGAATTTGGTTTAATCATTGAAGAAATTAATCGTGCAAATACTGCTGCTGTTTTCGGTGATGTATTCCAATTACTTGATCGTGATGAGACTGGAAAAAGCGAATATTCAATTAATAACATTGATTTAGTAGATTACCTTAGTAAACAGCTTGATTTAACAGATCATAATGATGACATTACCAATGAAGCTATTATTAATGAAGAATTAAGTGAAGATGAGAAAAGTTATCTTGAAGATAAAGATGCATCTAAAGAATTAATTGAATTATATAAAAAATTAAGAAATGAAATTTTAAAGTGGAATGAAAATAATATTCAAATTGGAGTAACTAAGTCTTATATAGGTTTTAAATTAATAACAATTTTTTCATCAATATTTGTTACATCTGGTGGTAAACTTGGATTTCATATTATTGTTAGAAAAAACTATAATTTCAAAGATCCTAAAAACATTGCTAAATATTTACCTAGAGCTGCACCTAAGACTTATAGTGTATATATTCTTCCAAGTAGCTCTAATGAGGATATTAAATATATTTTAAAATTAATTAAACAAGCTCATGGAGATAAATGGGAAAAAGAAGCATATAAAATGAAAAATATTTCAGACAATAGTGGAAATAATGGAAGTGTGAATAAAAAATTTGATGAAGAATTAATCAATGAATTAAATGAAGGTAAAATCAGAAAGGAAGGTAAAATCAGAATTCCTAAGAATTTTTCACTTGTTGCTACTATGAATAGTGCAGATCAAGGGGTTTTTGTAATGGATTCAGCATTTAAACGTCGTTGGGAATTTGAGTATATTCCTATTGATTTTGGAAAATGTAAATACAGTACTAATAATATTGCTGGTTTCGATGTTGAATGGGGAGATTTTGCAGAGAAATTAAATAAAAAACTTTCTAAATTGGGCATTTCAGAAGATAGATTAATAGCTCCATATTTTTTAAAGAAATCTGATTTAAATGATAAAGATAAAGTTGCTTCAAAGTTATTAATTTATTTATGGGACGATGTGGTGAGATATAATCGTGATGGTTTATTTAAAAAGAAATTTAATCAGTTTTCAGATCTTGTAAAAACATTTAAAAATAATGAACAAATTTTTGTTAATGATCTTCATTCAAATATCAATGATGTTAATTCTAATGGAAATAATAAGTCTGATGAAGAATCTAATGAAAATCATGGTAATAACGAAAGTTCATAGTTTTTATTTATTCTAACAACGGTTAAGGTGGTTTAATGGGAGAATTTCATTGTTTTGTAGACGGTAAAAAGTATAAAACAAATGAAACTACAATTCATCAGGATTTCATTGATAATGGTTATTTTAAATTATATTCTAAGGATGATTTGAATGAAACTTATATTTTAAATGTTTGTGGTATTGCTAATTTAGGTAAAGACAATTATGTTTTCTTTCCTAAAGGATATAAACCTGATTTATATTCAGAGAATAAAAATAAAAAAAATGCTCAAAGATTATTTCAAGCTATTTTTAAATATTTGGATAGTGAGAAAGGTAAATTTACAGAAGACGAATTAAACTGGATTGAAAAAGAAAAATATGAATTTAAACATATTAATACAATAAGATGGTTAATTGAGGATTATTTCTCTAATGGGCTTTATAAATCTTCTGAACGAATAATTGAAGAGAATGGTAAAGGTAGAATTGAATGGACTAAAACAATAAAGTCAAAATTGCCATTTATCAAGGATAACAAATTTTTTTATTTAAATCTTTCAACTTCAAGGAATAATATTGATTTAAATCATATTATTGCTCAAATTCATGAAAAAATTATTTTGGAATGTATTGAAAATTTTGGATGGCTTTTTAATGAGAAAGATTCTGGTAAAAAAGTGGAATTAGATTTAACTAAAGAAAAACAGATTGTTATCTTAGAGAAAAAATTAATAGAAACTTATATTGCTCATGATATTAAGTTAATTCAAAGTTTAATAGCTTATTTAAAAGAAACAACTAATAATGATCCTGATTTTGTTTTTGTAACTCCTTATTTCTATGTTATTTGGGAAAAAATCTTGCAGTTTATTTTCAGCCATGATGAAACTATTCAAAAACTTGTTCCAAAACCATATTGGCAATTGGAGGATAATAAAAAAGAAACTCGTCAAATACCAGATATTCTTGTTAAACATAAGAATGATAAAAATGAGGAATTAATAATTTTTGATGCTAAATATTATTCTTTTGAAAAAGAACCCCCTGGCTGGGCAGCAATAGTTAAACAACTTTATTATAATTTATCTTTAAAAGATAGTAAAAATATAAAAAATGCTTTTATATTGCCATCATCTATTAATAACCATAATAAATATCAATATATTGGTCATGCTGGGGTTGAGGGTAAAAAAAAGAAATTTGGCATTGTTAATGCTTTTGCAGTAGATATAGCTACTGTTTTAGAAGATTATGTTTTAAATAAAACAAGAAAAGATATATTTAATGAAATTGTTGAATGTATTGAAGATAAAGAAAAATCTAATTAAATTATAACTTTGTTGAAATAATAACGATTTATTTTAATTTACTGTTTTTCTATTATTTTATACTTCTTTGACTTTTCTTTCATTTATTAAGTCTTTAGTTATCTTTATTACTAATTCTGAATCTAATTTTAAGGCATCTGCAACTTCAGACATGTAAATGTCATCACATTTTTGATAATATTCTAAAATTTCTTTTTTAAGATGATCATAGTTCAAATCATCTTTTTTTCCTTTTTTAATCATCATATAGTCTATATAATTTATTATATATAATTATTTGGTTTTTATAAAGTTATTTATACAACTTTCACATCATGAAAAATATAATAAATAATTACATATATAATAAATAATAATAAATATTCATAATTTTATTAACTTTAATTAAATATATATTTAGGAATATAATATATTTTAAGTGATTTTTATGGATAGAAAACAATTAGCTATTGATTTTGCAAAATCTTTGAATTATCCTGAGATTGAAAAAATAATCTTATTTGGATCAGTTGCTCGTGGTGATGATACTACTGATTCTGACATAGATATATTGATAATTACTAAAAATGACGGAGATAGACATATAATTGAAAAAGATCTTTATAAGAAAATCTTAGATATAATGATTAAAACAGGAGAACTAATTTCAACAAAAATTAAATCAATAAAATATTATAATAAATATCAAGATTTTTCATTCTTCCAAAATGTAAATGCTGAAGGAATAGTTCTTAAAGGATGATTTTTATGGATAGAAAATAAATAGCTATTAAATTTGCAAATGAAATAAAGAATGATTTAATAGAAAAAATAATCTTATTTGGATCAGTTGCTCGTGGTGATGATGAAAAAGAATCAGACATTGATATTTTTATTTTAACTAAAAATAAAGAGGTTGTAGAAGAAGATATAAGGGATAAATCTTTTGATTTGTCTATTGAAAATAGTGAATTAATTTCTACAATTATAGTCTCTAACGAATATTACGAAGAATTTAAACATTTTTCTTTTTTTAAAAACCTTGAAAAAGAGGGTATTTTAATTGGATGAATTATAATTATAGTTTTAGATGAATTTAATGAAATAGATGCAATAGAAGGTTGAAAAAGCAGAAATCTTTTGTTTTTGGGTGTTAAAATATTTAAAATAGCTATGTTTAATTAAACATTTTTTTAAAATCATGAGTTATAACAAAAATATAATATATATTTTAAATATTGGGTTTGTCCCAAAAGGGTGTTTTTTTTAAAATTTTGGTTTAAATTGTTTAGCGATGTGTAACTTAGTGTTTTAGTTTATATACTTACACTTGAAATTTCACTTCGATCTTTTTTTGC
>JAISIT010000064.1 GCA_031261915.1 Candidatus Methanoflexus mossambicus | reverse complement strand
AACAATTAAACTATATTTGATTCTTGTCTAACTAATCTTGTAATATATCCTGCTATTTTATTTCTTAAATGTTTTGTACTAACAGTTGAATATTCAGCTACTAATTTTTTATTTTCATCAAAATCAGTAGTAAAAGTTCCTTTGTGAGTTTCAATAAGTTCTTTAGATATACGTTTAACAAATGAAGTTCTAATATTTCCCATTCTCATTCCTCCTTAAAATTTCTTTTTGCTCATTTTTACTTAAGATTGTTAGCATGTTCATAATTTGACTTAAGATTTCTTCATCAATATTCTTACATTAGCTAACTTATTAACTTTATCATGAATAGACTTTTCTCTATTTTTATCATAGATTTCCATACCTAAATATTGCTTTTCAAAGACTACCTCTTTTGCAAAAGATGTTCTACGATAAATTAAATCTATTAAATCATTATCAATCTCATCAATTTGTTTTTTAGAGTTTTCAAGAAGATTACGAGCTTCCTCTTCATTCTCAAAAAATTCTTTTGTTTTATTCATGTGAAAAAACACAATTATTAAAAACACAATTATTGATAATAATATAATTTATAATATCTTAGTATTTAAATTATATGGAATCTTGAGGTTGATGGACTCTTGAGGTTGATGGACTCTTGAGGTTGTAAGTTTTCGTAGAGTTTTTTTCAATTTTTTACCATCCAAATATTTAATTATTTTTCTATCCCTCAAAAGAATATTTTCCTATAGTTAAAACAATCTATATACTTATTTCTATTTTATCCATTAGTTTTAAAACTGGTATCTTACTATTTTTTAATCATTTTTAAAGCTAATTAAACCCTCTTTATCTAAGTGATTTAATTTATTATTTTCATTTTTTTGTCTATTATACATATTGCATTATCTTTTAAAACTGTTTTCTGTGCTTTGTGTCTTCCAGTTTTATTTATTACTTCAACTTTAGCTATTTTTCTAGCTTCTACTAGTATTTTATCTCCTTTGATAGTGTCGCCTACTTTTGTATATATTCCCATTTTATAAACCTCTGTTACTTTAGTTTGCTGGCATTATTCGTTTCTCTTTCATTAGTTCATTTACTATTTTTGCTACTGTTTCTAAATCTAGTTCTAAATCATCAGCGACATCAGAAATATAGGCTGATTCATTAGCTCGATAGTATCCTAATACTTCTTTTTTAGCTGTATCATAGTCTATATCTCTTAATTCTATTACTTTAATAGCTCTTAATTTATCCCTTATAGCTTCTCTTACAAAATCAGCACTGCTTAAAAAAACTCCAGCTTCTACCAGTTTGTTTATTTCTTCTAATTCTACTGGTGGAAGTTTAGTAGCTACAGCTTTGTTAATTGGTTTTTCTGTAGTTATCATATATATAACTTGTATTGTTAACTATATAAAACTTTCCCATGTGTAAATTATTTATTTGCTTAAAATAAATAATATAATAAGTAGAAGTCCTCATGATGTTTACTAAATATTCTAGTATTCCTTGTTTCGTTTTCTTTTGATTTAACATTGTTATATTAGTTATAATGATGATTTTTCAATTATTTCTATTTCTTCATCAGTTAAATCATATAGTTTATAGACTAAATTATCAATTTCATTGTCTATTTTAGCTATTTCCTGTTGTAAAGGTTGTGTGATAGATATACTCCCATTATATTCTTCTTCAAGCCTATCTTTTTCTTTTCGACTAATATCTTTATATTGTTTTTTGACTTCTTTATATAATTCATCAAATGAGAGATTGTAATATTCAGCGAGTTTTTTGTTTATTTTTGGGGTGTTAAATTCGGCAGTTAAGTATTTTTGGAAAGATACTATTTCTTTTTCATGCTTTTTTATTAAATCTTCAATCAAAATTACTTTATTAATTAACTCTTTTTTCAAATTGACATCATTCTTTATAGGAATAGGAAACTTTTTAAGTTCTTTTACTTTAAATTGAGGAAAAATTTTTCTTTGGTGTTTATCGAATTTACTTATAAACCAAAAACTGGTTAATTTAGAATTTAACACACCTAAAATAAATTTTAAACTTTTATTTGATGCATTAAAAATTATCATACTGTTAATATCATTCAAATATTTATTTTCAACATAAGTAGCATCAATACAATAAGGAGGAGGTGAAGGAATTTGCCTCACTAAAACCCTTGGTCCATCAAATGGAGCAGATGGTCGCCGTTCTGCCAAATTTTCACCATATTTCAAATATTCTCCAAACCATTTTAAAAAGTATCTTCTAACACTTTTACCATCTAAATAAGGTAAATAAGTATCATCTTTTTTTGTGAAAGAATGGTATATTCTTTCATTCTTCATTTCATCAGTCTGTTTAGGTTTTCCTTTTCCAGTTTGATAAGCTTTCAAGCCAGTAGTTACTTTATATGATTCATAATCTTCTAAATTAATAGAATTATTATTAATTTTTTCCATTAAATCTTTTTTATTGTCCGAATTTTTAAAATTTATAATATAATCGTCATCATCAAAATCAGCCAATTTTAATGTATTTATTAATTTAAATTCATTATTTTCTAATTCATATAAAAATATATTATCTGTTTTACTTTTAGAAAAAGTAATAATTGAATTATCAACATCAGCATCGTCAAATAGTTTATCTTTTGAATTAACAATTTTTAAATTACCAGTAGATTCTAATATAAATTTTCTAAAATCCTTATTTGTTGGTATTGTAAGCCAATTATTAGGAATTATATATCCCAAAAACCCGTTTTCCTTTAAAATATTATAAGATAAATCCGTGAATAATAGATATGTATTGATTTGATATGTTGAATGAATATATTTTTTAGTATAATATTCTTTCATATCTTCTTCAACTTTTTTTTCTCTGCTAAAAACATATGGAGGATTTCCAATTACAACATCAAATCCGCCAGCATTCATTATTTCAGAAAACTCCTCTTCCCATTTAAATGGCTTATCAGTATATTCTGAATCATCTATTAAGCTATTTCCACATTTTATGTTTTTATCTAATTCTGGAAGAGGCATTCCTTTTTTACAAACTTTAAGGAATAACGCCAACTTTGTTATTTCTATTGATTCCTGATTTAAGTCTACGCCATAAATGTTATTTAGTAAAATTTCTCTTTTATTATCAATATTATCAAATTCTTTATCTAAATTTTCACTATTTTTGTGTTTTAGATTGAAAATAGCTTTATGAATATTTAATAAGGTGTCTGTTGCTTTATTTAAGAAAGCTCCACTTCCACAAGCAGGATCAAGTATTTTAATATCATGTAATTTCTTTTCTAATTCATTGAGATTATTATTTTTATTATATTCATTTATTAATGATTCAACTGTGTTATTATTTTCATTACTAAGATAAGGAATAATTGTATTTTCACAAATATATCTTGTTATATGTTCTGGAGTGTAGTAAACTCCTTCCTTTTTTCTTTTTGAGGTGGTTTCATTTTTTAATTCTTCTAAATCACTTATACTATTTTCAAATATATGACCTAAAATGTTTTCTGTTAGATCTGTGTTGAAGTCAAAACTTGAAATAATTAGTAAATTCCTATAAATCGGATTAATGTTTGGATAATTTCTTAATTCATGGTCAATAATGTGTTCTTGTTCTGGAAAACTCCATTTTATATTGATATCTTTATAAAAATCTCCATCTTCTATTTTATCTGATATTTTTAGATGACTAAGGTCTTCTTTAAATAGTCCTCCGTTATAAGCTGTGATTTGTCTTGTTGGACTGTTGTTACCATAGTTAATGAAATAAAAAAGTTCATTGAGTCGGTTCCATATTGTTTGAATAGATAATACTTGTCTTCTAATTGGAGTTAATATTTCGTCAGTGCTTGAGTTATCTGGTAAGAGGTCTTTGTCTTCACAAAAACATATGAAAATATATCTATTTAAAATTAATTGAGCATATTCAATAGCTTTTTCCTTATTTATTTGATTATTTTCTTCTAATTCTTTTATAAGCAGTAATCTTGTTTCATTATAAATTTTATAAAATTCATTTTCAAGATTAAAATCTTCTGAAAAAAGTCCTTTATGATTATATAACTTTTTTAGATAATTTTTTTCTAAAACTCCTTCTCTTGAGAATACTGTTAAGAATTGTTTTATTCTTTCTTCATCAAAATCATAACCATTTGGTTTAAAATCATCTAGTGTGAAAGAAATGTATTTATTTTGTGATTTATGATTGTATAATCGGAATTCATAATAATTAGATACTATGTACCATTCTATTGTTGATTCTTTACTTGCATAATTGCTTGCTTGTTCTACAGCACTATATTTATCCTCACTATCCTTTTTTGTAAGGTCTTTTGTTTTTGTTCCTTTAAGTTCAATAGCTATGTAAGGTTCATTGTCTTTTAGTATCATGAATTCAACAGAGCGACCAGAAAGAGGATATTCAAATTCAAAATCTTCATCTTTATATCCTAGTAATTTTTTTAGTATGATATTTTCAAAGTTTAAATAGTTTCTTCTTTCCTCTTTAAGTTCCTCAGCTTGATATTTTTTATACCATTCAGTGATAGCACTTTTAATATTAGATGATACTGTAATATTATTGATTTTTTTATTTTTTAATCTTAATAAACGATTATTCATTTAAACCA
>JAISIT010000307.1 GCA_031261915.1 Candidatus Methanoflexus mossambicus | reverse complement strand
CACTCAAAATTCAGCCTACTTAGAAGAGAATAATGGTTATAGCGATAAGAAAGTTATGGATTTCTTAGATAAATGGACAATAAAAGCCACAACAACTTCTCCTTTCAAATAGCAAATATGCTAATTCTATAAAGAATTTTCAAAAATTTTCCAAAAATTTTCCTTTGAATAATCCAGAAAAAAGCAAGAAAAAAGCGAATAAAAACGCTGTGTTTAGCAAAAAACAACAAAAAACACAGCGTTTTTATCTTTTTTCAGCATTTTTAAACTTCATTTCCTTGCAATATTCACGTCCAATGGTAAGCAAGGAGAAAAATAACGCAAAATTTAGGCATCATAACTTGCTGATAATGGTTTCAAGCATTCTATCAATGAGAGGATTATGTCCTTCAAAAATTGAAAAATTTTCTTTCCTATTTTGAATAAATGGATATAAATGAAAGAATTAAAAAAGTAATAAATCAAATTTAAAGGCATATTAAAGCAAGAAAAAAAAGAAAAGTAAGCATTAATAGAGCTTTTACAAAAAAAAGAAGCTCAATAAATTTTATCTTTATTGAGCTTCTATAAGTGTTCTTAAATAAGAAATTACAATCAATCCTTTTTAAACTTAAACATATATTCCACACCCAAAGAAATACCGAAAGAAAGATAGCCCATTGGACTCCATTTAGTGGTATTTATTGCATTTGTTTTGGGTGGTTCAGTTTGTGTTTTTAATACTTCATATTCGTTAAAAAAGTTAAGATGAGCAAATGGTGCAATATTTAGTTTAAGATTTTCGTATGCTAATATAGAAAATTCTATCCCAAATCTATAAGATGATATACTCCAAGTATTTTTTTCTCCTTCTATTTTATAGGAAAAATCACGCAGATAATTGTATTGTTCAGCATAAAGGAATTTAGATATATTTGTTCCAATAAAACAATTAAGCCATAAGTTTTTATTGCTATAAAGATTATAGTTTATAATTATTGGAATATTTATATTATAAAGAAAATACCTATCTGCGATAGGAGGATTATAATGTCCTCCTGATTCATATTCATAGTATCTATTAAAAGAATACATTATTCCGATATTAAATTTAAATCTATTAATGGTAAATGCTGGAATTAAAGCTGCTTCATAACCGATGCTGCCTTTTTTTTGAAAAAAAGGTTTTTGAACATTGGCATTTGCTTCCAAAGAGAAGAATTTTTCATTTTGAGCAAAAGAAAAATTATAAAAACAACTTGAAAATATTATTATTAAAAATAGCCTTTTCATAATTTATTATTTTTTTGCTGTTAAAATATTATTAAACATATATTCTACACCCAAAGAAATTCCGAAGGAAATATCTGATGTACTTTTAAGAGAAATATTTTTAAAATTTTCTAAATGTCCATATAAATTATAATTTAAAAAAGGTGAAAGATTTACTATTACATTATTGAATGTTAGTAATGAAACTTCAAAACCAAAACGCAAATAAAGAGCAATAGGTGGTTCAGATGAACTTTTTTCTAATTCTTTTAAGTCTTCCGATGGATATAAATTATACATCTTTGCAGAAGTTAAAGAATTAATAACTACCTCACCAAAACAATTCAACCAAAGATTGCTATTATTTCTACAGAAATTAAAACTTACATTAATTGGAATATTTATATAATTTAATGAATATCCTTTTATACTATTAGCACTAAAAAATTTATTTAAGGTAGTATTTGCATAAGAAACGCCTAATCCAAATTTCCATCTATCAAGAGTAAATGCTGGAATAATAGAAAATTCATAATTTGTATTAGACAAAATACTTCTTTCATAAGAAAAGAAGTATTTTGCATTTACATTTGCCTCCAAAGAAAAGAATTTTTCTTTTTGTGCAAAGGATGATGTAAAACAACATCCAATTAATATTAAAAGTAAAAATATTTTTTTCATATTATTCTATTATTTGTAATTATAATTTTTTCTTAAACATATATTCCACTCCCAAAGAAAATCCTAAGCCTGTATTTGGAAAATTTCTATCATCCACACGAGATGTATTTAATTCATCATATATAACTTTTGTTATATATTCATTAGAGCGATATCGTATTATTGGAAAATAAGAAGCAACATTTATTTTTAGATTATCTTTTAACAAAAAAGACAATTCTAACCCTAATGTACCCGTGTATCCTATTGATTCTTTTATTTTAGATGTCCTCTCTAATGTATAATTATATTCCTTATTCGGCGTTGTTCCACTATGATATTCTGTTAATAATCCCTTGCCAACAACAAAATTATTCATACTAATTTCACCAAAACAATTAAATTGTATTCTTTTTGTTTTAAGAATATTAAAATTTACATTTAGATGAAGATTAATAAAATTGGTATTTTCTTTTCCAAGTGTTTCGTGTCTATAATAACCACTCGGAGGAACTTGTGCTTCGGCATGAATACTATAATAAAAGTGTGAATAGGATAATCCTAAACCAAATTTCCATCTATCAATATTAAAGTATGGAGTAATTGATACCTCTCCATTAAAATTATTACTTTTATCATCAGAAAGACTAAATACAAATGGGAAAGTACCAACATTCCCTTCCAAAGAGAAGAACTTTTCTTTTTGTGCAAAAGATGATGTAAAACAACATCCTATTAGGATTAAAATAAAAATTATTTTTTTCATGTTATTCTATTATTTGTAGGTTATATATTTGAGTTTTTTTATATATGACACAATAAATTTTACTTTTTAAAAGGAAGCTCAATAAATATTCCTACTTATTGAACTTCCTATAAGTGTTCTTAAATAATCAATTACATTTCTTTTAATAATCAATTCTTCTTACCAAATCTAAACATATATTCTAATCCAACAGAAATACCTAATGAGATAGGATTGTTACTATTTGGAAAACTAATTTTATCAGGAATTATTCCTATTTTTCTTGTAGTTAATTTATTTAACTTTACAGAAGAATAATCCATTAAAGCATTTCCATCAACATAATAACTTGCAAAAGGAGCAATATTTATCTTTAAATTTTTTAGTGTTATTAAAGAAAACTCCACACCTAAACGTAAAGAAAAATCTGGATTAGCTTTAAAATAATAGCCTGTATATTTATACCTTAAATGTTTTCCTTTTTCTGAATACCAATCTTTTGTTCCATTATTAAATATACCGATAGTGCCTCCCAAGAAACAATTAAACCATATTCTATTAGATTTATAAATATTAAAGTTAATATTTATTGGAATATTTATATAATTGATTTGATAATAATATAATGAATTTGAAGCATCAAAAAAATATTTGTCTTGATAGGTTTCGTAATATTTCAAATCATAATAAGATACTCCAATGCTAAATTTAAATCTTCCTATATTAAAGGCAGGTAAAAATGATATTTCATAATTGTTTTTATCTGCAGAAGTAAATAAATAAGAATAGTCAGCAGTATTAACTACACCAAAAAAATGTTTAGTGTTTGCATTTACTTCAAAAGAGAAAAATTTTTCTACTTGAGCAAAGGATGGGATAACACAAAAGCTCATAAATATTGAGATTAAAAAAAACTTTTTCATAACTATTCAATTATTTTTAAATTATACAATAAAGGTTCTTTTGTCTCATTATTATCTATTTGAAGCAAATATTCACCATAATTAAAATCACTTAAATCAATATAAAATTTTGATTCAGGTATTTTTTTCATGGTATACATTATTTTATCCTTTTCGTCCTTAATAGATAAAGAAATATCATTAAAATTATTATCTCTAAAATCAATAATTATACGTCCATCATCATTTAAGGTTGGATAAACGAATATTTCTTTATGAGCATAATCACGATATTTTATATCTCCTCTATCTATTAAATCATCTATTCCATCTTCCTCGTCTTGGTCTGGTACAATATTTTCAACAAATATTCTTCCACCAAAACATAAATATGCATCTGTTGAAGCATAGAAAACACTGCCATTATCTACATTAAGATTAAAGGCAGTTTTAAAATTTTTCATGATTAAAATTATTTATTGTTTCTAATATTTTACTAAACGAAGTTCTTTCATTTGTGTAGTTTTTATTGATTTTTTTGGATTTTACGGACAAAACTTATTTACATTATATATACAAATAAGCCTTGCCCATTATGGGAGCTAAATTAGTTTTGCATAGAAAGAATATTCCCTTTAAAGAAATAAACCAATTGAGTATTTTTTTATATTTATTTGTGTTTTTATAATAGGATATTTTTATAATATTTTCT
>JAISIT010000291.1 GCA_031261915.1 Candidatus Methanoflexus mossambicus | reverse complement strand
TTACTAATATTTTCTTGTAAGATATCTTTGCTTTTTCCATCTAAGTTTGATTCTATCATTATATCTCCCAATAATTGATTATATTTTGATTATATTTTTTTAATTGATATTAATTCTCTTTTTCTTTTAATATTGCCTTCTATTTCACTTATTTTCTTTGTAAATGTGAATTCTACATGAACTTTGCTTTTAACTTTAATATCAATTACATCATTTTCAATTTTATCCTCAAAATTTATGGATATTGGTTTAATCTCCATTTTAGTATTACTACATTTAATTTTTATATTTTTTGATGGTATATCAATAGCTAATAATATTCCATCAACAGAATAATTTTTTGATACTTCAGTTGCTTTTGTTATAACTTTAAATATACTTTCTGCTTTTTTATTACTTACCTCAAATTTATTCTTTTTTATATTATTAACAAATTCAATACTTGTTTCTGTTTTATTTAAAGTATTTAAAAAGTTCCTATAATAAATCACTGCTTTATCATTCATATTTTCAACTTTTTTCTGTAATTTATTATAATCATCCCCACAATTTATTAAGTCTCCAAGATTTTTAAATGCTTTTTCAATAGGAACATTATCAGAATCTTCATTAAAATAATTAGGATATTTATTTTTTAATAATACATTAACAGAACCTGCAGAAATTGCAGAAACTGTTAATTCTGTTGAATTTAAAATATCTTCAGGTATCTGTGCATTTTTATTAATCTCTGTTTCTACAGATAATGCACTAACTAATGGCTGAATACCCATGAAAATTTGCCCCATTTTTTCAACAGGCATTTCACCATACCCTACATCTTTACCTTTGATTTTCATAATTGTTGAAGAAATATTCTCTTTACTTTGAGCATGAGATAATTCATCTATCAAATATTTCTGCCTTGATTGAAATGAACTTAATTCTAATTTAAGACCTATATCATCAGGGAATTTTACTAAAGATTCATTGAGTTTTAACAGAATAGAATCTACTTCATTTAATTCTTTTTGAATAGTTTTTACACTTCTAACTCCCATAGCATCAAACCTCCTCATCAATTATGGAATTATCATAATTTATATTAACAAAACCTTTAGAAAAAGATTGACCATTTTCATCTTCTCTTGTATGACCCCACCATTTAGTCCAATAATTCTTATTTTCTATATATAAATTATATAATGGATCATCCACTTTTCGTTTGATTAAAATATATGCATCGCAAGCACATTTTTTATAAAAATCTGTTTCCATTAATTCTCTTTTACTTCTATTATTATCATATTGTATATCATTTTCTAAAGTTTTATAATCATTTCTAAAATTATTTATTTCTTCAATTAGATTACTCAAATAATAATTATCATTATCAGTTAATTTTTCATTATCAACAACTATGACAAAATCAACATCACAAGGATTTTCTTTATTAGTTGTAAATCCTCCATTAATCCAATAATGAAGAACACAATTAGTATTTTTATTTAAATTACTTATAAATTTTAAAAATAAATCCATTCGACTTTTTCTAGTTATAGATTCTGGAAATTCATCTAGAAATTTATTTTTAAAATCATTAATACTGCAATTATGACAACCTTCAATTAAATTTCCTCGATCATCATAAGATAAAACATCATCATTATTTACAATATTCATAATACCCCAACAATAACAAAAAATAAAATAAATTAATAAGTATTACTATTTTGTTCAAATATATATAAATAAGTTGCGAAAAGAATTAAAAAGTAAAATAATAAAAAAGCGAAAATTAAATAGTGATAAATTCATCAATACCATTAGTTTTTAAAGTTTCTTTAATATTTGTCTTATCAGAATCGCCCTTAAATCCATTATCTTTAAAAACAACTCTCAAAGTAACAGGATTTAATTTATTCTTTAATTTAATAATAAAATCAGCTATTTCTTTAGTAATATTATTATCAAGACAAATCAACAATGCACCATAACCAACAGAATAAATAGTCCATTCATCACAATCATATTTTTCAATAGCTAAAGTTAAATCAATACCATACTTAATCATAATCTCATAAACAATATCTAACTCACTGCGACCAGAAACAACATTATCAACACTATCCATAAGTGTCTTCTGAACATCATTATAATCAGGATTCCACTTATTTAAATTAGAAGAATCAAGTTTAAAAACTTTAAATCCTATGTCTAAATCATTTTTATTTGATTCCGATTTAATTTTATCTCCTGCTTTATGAATTCTTTCTTTACCTATTTCACAGATATTCCTATAACCTGATTTATATGCTCCAGAGTTTTCATCCGTTTCTTCTGGAATTTGAACCAAAATAAAATTACGAGTACTTTTATCTTCCGAATTTAATTTCATAGTAGCATGTGCTGTTGTAGCAGAACCTGAAAAAAAATCTAATATTATTGAATTTTCATTAGTAGCTATTTTTATAAGGTATTCAATTAATTCATAAGGTTTGCTATAATTGAAAATTGCTCCCCCAAAAATCTTTTTCATCAATTTATTTGATTGAGTTGTTGAAAATTTAGAAATAACACCAATAGGTTGAATAGTTCTTGGCAAAATATTTCCATCTTTATCACAATTCAAATATTGTTTTGTATAAACAGCCCAATCTCCATTTGAATCTTTTTTTATTTGAACAAAATCATTTTCTATACCCCATTTCAATTTATCTTTTGACCATCTCCAACGACTAACTTTTTTATCATCTTTATTTGGAAAAATTTGAGTTCCATCAGGAGCAACAATTCCATAATCTAATGATTTAATATATCCTAAACTTGCACTATCTAATTTTATTAATTGAAATCTTCCTCTTATAGATTCATATTTATCTGTTAATTTATATCTATCAATATCTTCAACAGGCAAACCGTTTATTGTAGAATAATTAATATTTTTTCCATAACATAAAACATATTAATTTTTTATTATAAAA
>JAISIT010000280.1 GCA_031261915.1 Candidatus Methanoflexus mossambicus | reverse complement strand
AAGGAAATCAATTGGGATGAAATGTCCGTTGCTATTCCTGCCTTTTTTGCATCTATTTTCATGGCTTTATCATATAATATATCTTATGGGATAGCTACTGCTTTTATTACATATTGTATTACAAAGATTATTAAAAAACAAGCGAAGGATGTCCATATAATTATTTGGATTTCCTCTATTCTATTTATTTTAAATTTTATAGTTCTCGCTATAGTTTAAGCTGTTTTTATAGCTTTGTAAAATTCAACCTGGATTTTTAAAAAACAAATTCATTACTATTTAATTGAGTAATTTTTTGTTCAAACTTTTGTTCATGAAGTGAACTTAGGGAACGAAGTTCCCGTTTTTAAAAGTTTGATTGTGAATTTATCTCTATTTAAATTTCATATTCTCTCTAAGATTTACATTTATTTTTGTTTAGTTTCTTATTATTTTGTAAACTTTTATATATGTTAACATCCATTAAGAAAACTTTTATATAGTTTTAATTAAAAATTGTTGACATGAAAAGTGGTAGTAGAAATAAAAATTTCATTGAGGATTATGTTATTTATGATAATATAACTCCAAGAATGTGGGCTATAATTATCATGCCTAATTATTGATAAGAAAAAATTATGGGAGGAATTAAATGGTAGCTATTAGATTGATTAAAAAAATTCAAGGAAAAGATAAAATTAAAGAATTAGAAAAAGAATATAAAAATATCAATAACCTTAAAAGAATTTTAGAATCAGAGCATGGAAATATGCTTCATGAGTTAGATCTTGAGAATTGGGAATATTATTTTGAAAATCCAGAAGAATACTTAGAAGAAGGGAAAACAATTTTTGTTGATGGAATAAATTTAGGTGAAACTGAATTAGAATTGATGCATCATATTAAAAAAGAAAATCCTAAATCTGTTAGTGAATTAGCAAATATTGTTAATAAAAAAGTAAGTACTATTTCTAATAAAGTTAATAATCTTGAAAATGAAGGCCTAATAAGTTTTAAATCAGGATCTAAAAATCGTAAAATACCAATTATTAACTATGATAAAATAGAAATAGCTATTTAAATAGATAATATTTAAATTTTATTAATTATCATTATAATCAAAATTGTTTCTTAAATTTTTAAAAACAGTATTATTTTTTTTTAAAAAATTATTTATATATTAAAAAAGAAAATATTAATTATTTAAGTTTTATATGAATTTATTTAATATAATTAGGAGATTTTTTTATAATGTACAAAATAAAAGCATCTTTTGATGGAGTTAATTTTAAATTTAACCAACCATTACCTAAAGGTAATTATGCAGTTGAATTAACGTTCATTAAATCTGATAAAAAAAAGATTATGGATGATTTACTTGAATTAGCCAGCACATGGGATGATGATGTTAAATTAATAGAGGATGTTATGGAAGAGAGAAAAAATTTTTCATCAAATAGGTTGGAATTATGATATTTATAGATTCTGATATAATATCTTATTTTTTTAGAGGAAATAAAAAGGTTATTAAAGAATTATTGATGTAATATCAAATAATACTAAACATTATAAAAATATAGATAATTTAAATTTAAAAAATTGGATTTAAACTTCATTATTTTTTATAATAATTTTTAGGAAGATAGAATGGAAAAGGATTTAAATAGGGAAAAACGAATTGATTATGGTCCGATTTGTGATGCTTATAGTGATGACGAGATTTCTTGGGGTTGGGAAGCTTATATGGAGGATAGATTAATATTTCCTTTTAAAGCTAAAATTATTAATAATTCATCTATAGATATTCCAATTGGAGAAATTGTGACAGTTATTGATTCTTTAGATGAGTTTGATATTGCAGGGACTGTTAGCCATTTAAAAGATAATTCTTATTCTATTACTACTTTAATAGTTAATTGGAAAGATGAATAAGAATTATTGGTATCTTTTGAGGATTTAAAAGAAATTGATGTAATCAGTGAAGTAATAGAAGCTATTAAAGACTGGAATTATTGGTTAGAAAATTATTAATTTTGGCATTGGATCTTTTCATAATTAATCTTTTTTAAGAATTTCATTTTAACTTTAGGTTATGATAAATTTTAAAGATAATAAATAGATTATAACTTAAAATATATGGAAGGGGTTCATGAATAAAGAAAATAAGTCAAAAATGAGTGATTTCAATGATGAAAATGGTAACTTTGATTGTGTCATTTTTAAACATAAATTACAAGAACGACTATTAAGAAAAGAAACTAAAAATATGAATGTTGATGAGTATGTGGAATATATTAATAAAATATAACAATCAATGTATGTTAATTCTGAATTCTTAATAATGGGCGAATAAATATGTCAAAAAAAGATCTAAAAAACTATTTAAAAAATTTAGATAATAATGAACTTATTAATATTATTTTAAGGACATATATTAAAAATGAAGATGCTAAATTATATTTAGATTATTTAATAAAACCCGATTCATTAAAACTAAATGAAAAAGAAGAGTTTTTAAGTGCTAAAGAGATTATCAAAGAAGAATATTTCTCTGGAGAGCATCCTCCAATATTTTATATTGCAAAAAAGGCTGTTTCTGATTTTAGGAGAATTGATCCATCAATTGAACTAATAGCTGATTTATTGTTATTTTTAGTAGAACAATGTGGTGATTTTGCAAAGAATTATTGCGGACCATATGATCCAATTTACGATATTATTGAAAGTAATTATGAAATAGCTTTAGAGTTTATTTATGATAATGATTTGTTATGTGAATTTAAATCAAGAGCTGAAAATATTATTGATATCTCTCATGATGAATATTTTAATAGTATATTATGTGATATATATTTTGGTTTTTATTTAGAAATAGAAGACACCTAATTATAAAAGAAACTCTAAAAACTAATAAAATCAATGAATTTATTACAATTGATTTTGTTTTATTAAACAATTTATAAATAAAAGATATGGCATAATATTTATTATAATAAATAATTTAAATTTATTGGTGTAGCTTTATGAAAAAATTAAAAATTTATATTGAAAATTCAGTAATTGGGGGTTATTTTGATGATGAATTTAAGGAATCAACAAGGAAACTCTTTGAATATTTTGAAGAAGAAATTTATCACCCAATTATTTCCACACATGTAATAGATGAATTGAGTGGTGGAGCACCACAATATGTTATTGATAATTTAAATAAGTTAAACTATGATCAATATGAAATTACTGAGGAAATGATAGATTTAACTGAAAAATATATGGATTTTAAAATAGTATCTGAAAAATACCGTGCTGATGCACTACACATTGCTATTGCAACAGTTATTGGAGTCGATGTTTTAGTTAGTTGGAACTTTAAACACATTGTTAATTTAGACAAAATTAAAAAATTTAATGCAGTTAATTTAGTAGAAAAATATAATTTATTAGAAATAAGAACTCCAAAAGAGGTGATTAATTATGGATAATGAAAAAAATATAGATGCATTAAAGTTTAAAAGAAAATTACAAGAAAATGCGATAAAACGATACAAAGGTAAAAATTTTAGGGAAATAATGGATTGTATTAACAACAATGCTTCAAAATCAATTTTATACAGAAAAAGTAAAATGTGTGATTAAATGATAGAATCAAAGCTAAATGGAGAAACAAAGAATATTTTAGAAGAAAATATAAATAAATTAAAAGAACTATTTCCAGAAATACTTACAGAAGACAAAATAGACTTTGATAA
>JAISIT010000270.1 GCA_031261915.1 Candidatus Methanoflexus mossambicus | reverse complement strand
ACTTTAAAATAAATAAAAAATTATATTAAAAAATAAATGATATTTTAAAATGTGATAAAATGCCAATAATAATTGTAGAAGGAAATCATTTAGATAAAGATAAAAAAAGAGAGTATATTGCAAAATTAACAGAAATAACTGCAAATACATATAATTTACCTAAAACATCTGTTTCTATTATTTTAAGAGAAATAAATAGTGATAATATTGGAGTTGCAGGTGAAATGCTTTCAGATATTATAGATAAACACTAATAACTTTTATTAAAATTAACTTATATTCTTAAAATTAATACTTTTTTTTATTTTTTTATTAAATTTTTTAATATATTTTATTACTTTTTATTAAAAAAATATTACTTTTTTGAATATTTATAATTATTACTTTAATTAATTTTTTTATTAATTATGATATTAATACTAAAAATATTAAAAGTAATAATAGTTAGTTGAATTTTATAAAAAAATAAAGTAATAAAAAAATTATAAATAATATTAAAAATATAATAAAAATATTTTATTTTATATTAAATTTATAAATTATGCTTAAAAATTATAAAATTTATGATAAACTTATAAACTTCATGATTAAAACTATAAAACTTTAGAGAGTATAAAATGTCCTATTTTAAATAATACTATTAAATATGACTTTTCTAATCTATTTTTAACTAAATCTAAGTTATTTATAATATTTATGTGTTGAGGGCATTTAGATTCACAAATTCTACATTTAGTGCAATTCGAAGCAAGGGAATCATTCCCTAAATTAATATTTAAATATTGAATCAAAGCTTTCAAAGAATCTATTCCAGAAAAAATAGTTTTATCATTTAAAGAGCTAAATGCAGTTGGAATATCTACTCCTTGAGGACAAGGAAGACAATAACCACAACTAGTGCAATTAACAACTATATTCTTATTAAATTCCTCTTTAAGGGAGTTTATTAAGTTATTTTCATCATCATCAAATAAATTATTATTACCATTATTATTACCATTATTATTAATAGCTGAAGCAGTAGCAATATTTTCTGTGATTTCTGATTCTTTATTCATTCCAGATAAAACTGTATGAACCTTTGGATTATTCATAACCCATGAAAAAGCCCACTGGGCAGGGGTTCTTTTAATTGGGAAGCTATTAATTAATTTTATTCCTTCTTTTGGAAGTTTATTTGCTAAAGTTCCACCTCTAAGTGGTTCCATAATAACAATAGCTAAACCTTTATCATAAGCATAATCTAAACCCTTTGATCCTGCTTGATAATTTTCATCTAAATAGTTGTATTGAATCATAACACAATCCCAGTCATAGTCATCTATAATCTCTTTAAAATCTTTTAAATTGCCATGAAATGAAAATCCCACATTTTTAATACTTCCATTTTTCTTTAAATCATTTAAAAAACAAATAAGTTCATTTTTCAAGGTTTTCCATTGATTTAAATTAAGACTGTGCAAATAATAATAATCAATAAAATCTGTTTTAAGTCGTTTAAGTTCTTTTTTGAAAATTTCGTCCATTTGAGGTCTATTTTTTACACTAAGCATTGGTAATTTGCTAGCTATTTTAACATAATCCCTATAAGTTTTATCTTTGTAATTATGAGCCAATACTTTTCCAAGAACTTCTTCACTTCCAGGATACATATATGCGGTATCAAAATAATTTACTCCATTTTCAATAGCAAATATTATTTGGTTTTTAGTTCTTTTATAATCAATACGACCATTTTTTCGTGGATATCTCATACATCCATAACCTAAAAGAGATAATTCCTCTCCAGTTTTTTCAATTTTTCTGTATTTCATTGTATTTTCCAATTGTTTTGTTTATTAACTTTAATAATCTTTTAATTTTAATAAATATCAATTATTCTAATATCACTTATTATAATGTTAATTATTATAATATTAATTATTTTAATATTAATTATTCTAATATCAATTTTAAATCATAAATTAAATATGTTTTTTAAGAATATCTTTAGAATATTTAACTCCAGTTTCACCAATAATTAAAATAATATCATTTTTATTAGTTATTTTTAAAACAATTTCAATAGCTTCTTCTAATTGTTCTTTAGATGCTCCTAAAGTTCCTTTTTTATCAAAATCATATTTATTATTTAAATAAATAATTTCAGTTTTATTGGAATTAATATTATTTATATTATTTGTATTATTTATATTATTAATATCTTTATTTAAATTATTATTATCATTTGATTTAATATTATCATTTAAATTAATATAATTTGAATATGTTTTAGAAGAATTAGAAACAGGAATAACAATATCTGCAGCAGATAATAGTTTAGCTATTTCAATATCTCCGTTTTCACCACTTTCTGATGAAATTGTGTTTAATACAATTAATCTACTGTCAATTGAGTTATTGTCTTGATTTTTAGAAACTTTTTTAAAATTTAATAATGTTTGTAAAGTTGAATTAATTCCAGCAGGATTGTGTGCAAAATCTAAAATAATTTCAGGTTCATTATTGACAATCTCAAATCTGCCTTCAACACCATTAAAACTATTTATTCCTTTAACAATATCATTAAATGGAACTTTTGCTAAATATGCTGCAGTTGCAGCTGCTAAAGAGTTATAAACATTAGCTATTGACCCATTTTTCAATTTAATTTTTCCAGTATTATCAAATAATATTAAATCATATTCTAAATATCTTTCATTATTTTCCAGTAAAAATTTAATATTTGATGCTTTAACATCTAAATTAGGGTTTTTAAAACCACATTTACAATTAAAACTACCTAAATAACCTAAAACATTAGTATTATAATTTAATTTTTCACCACAAACAGGACAAATAGTTAATTCATTAATTTCGTTAGTAATTGAATTAATATTTGTATTATTATTTGAATTAGATTTATTATTAGATTTATTATTAGATTTATTATTAGATTTATTACTAGAATTGTTATTAGAATTGTTATTAGAACTATTATTAGAACTATTATTAGAATTAATAAATTCATCATCAATTCCATAAAAAATGTTACTTCCATTTTTATTATATGATTTAAAGTAAACTAATTGAGGATCATCACCATTTAGAACTAAAGTTTCTAAATTATCAGCCATTTCTTTTTTACATTTTTTATAGCTATTAAAATCATTATTTTTAAGATGATCTTTAGTTATATTAGTCATAATTCCAATATCAACATCAGCACCAAGCACTGACTTTTTTATTTCTCCAGGATTTCCAAATGTTCCAATTTCAACAATGCCAATATCTCCAAATAATCTTGACTGTAAAGATGGTATTAGCTCAGTATTTCCTTGAATATTTAATTTATGTTCTGGAACTATTAAACCAGAAGTTTTAAGGATGTTTTTTAAAATATTAACAGTAGTTGTTTTTCCATTGGTTCCTGTAATTCCAAAAACTAATTTTTCACTATCAAAATAATTAAAAATATCATTAATACCATATATTGGGGCATTTGTAGTTGATTTAAGATAGTTATTAATCTTTTCGTTGTTAAATAAACTTGGAGTGATGAAAATAGCTGATGCACTTTTAATTAAATCATCATCATGCCCTCCTAAATCCATTTCAATTCCTTCGCTGTAAAAAACATTAGATAATGATGTTTCACTAGAACTATCTGACACAACAACATTTAAATTATGATCATTTAAAACACGAGCCATTAAACTTCCAACGGTTCCACAACCTCCAATAACCACAATTTTCTTAGATAAATCTCTAAAAAATTTAATAGCTGATTTAATATCATTTTTAACATTATCATAAGCATTTACAACACCTGGACCAATATGTAAAATAGTATCTCCAGGTCTTGCAATTTGTAATCCTTTAAAAATAGATTTTTTAACAGAATCAGTTATATAAAAATCAACATCCTTTCTGAGATTAGTTTTTAAACTTGATTCTACACCTTTTAAAACTTCTACACAGGCATTTAAATCTATATTTTCAGTAGTTTCATTTTTAGAACTTGAAATTATCACATCAGCAGATTTGGATAAAACTTCTCCAATTTTAAATTTATCTCTTGAAGTTAAGGTATCTGGATTATCTAAACTAATAATAAGTTTTCCATTGAAATTAAAACCATTAAATAACTTTTCCATACTTTCTGGATTATGAGCAGCATCCATAAAAATATTAATATTTTTAGTTTCATATACCTTTTTACCAGTATTCAACTTTACTTCTACTCTTTTTATTTCATCAATCTTTTCAAATCTACCCTTAACACCATTAAAGGTTTCAATTCTTTTAATAGCTTCATCAATATCCATTCCAAAGATTAGAGACATTAAAATAGTTGCCATTGAGTTTTCAACATTAACCATTCCAGGAACTCTAATATTAACCTTTTTTTCAAAAGGAGGAATAATATTGTTATTTAAATCTTTAATTTCTTTTGATTTTAGATCTTTTGATTTTAAAATGTAACTTGAACCATTTAAACCATCTAATTTAATGTCTGTAGCTATTACATCGTAGTCAACATTATCATTAAAATAGCTATTTCCTTCAAATTCAATTAATTGAGGTTTATTTAAACCATAAACAATATATCTTGATTTAAATGTATCTAAACGACTACTTATAATTGGATCATCACCATTAACTAAAATAATTCCATTTTCATTTACCAATTCAGCAATAGCTATGTTTCTTTTAATATACTCTTCATAGCTATTAAATTCATCC
>JAISIT010000198.1 GCA_031261915.1 Candidatus Methanoflexus mossambicus | reverse complement strand
TTTATAAACTTTTTTTTAAGGAATATTATCCATTTTTTTTATTTTTTTATTTATTTTTTTATTTATTTTTTTATTTATTTTTTTATTTATTTTTTTATTTATTTTTTTATTTATTTTTTTATTTATTTTTTTTTTTTAAAATTTTATTTTATTTTATTTATATTATTGAGAAAAAATTTTCTAAGTAATATTTATTTTTAAAGTTATTATAATCTATTAACTTACTTAATAATATTATTAAAATTAATATTTTAAATATTTAAAATATTATAACTTTTATTTTTAAAAATAAATTTATTAAACTTATAATTAATAAAAATAACACTTTTTGCTGAAAAAATAATAATAACAATCTTTTATGTAATGATTATATTTATATCTTCTTTAAAGTGAAATATTTTTTTTAAAAATAGTAATAAAAATATTTAAAAAGTTAATTTTTTTGATTTTTTTGATTTTAATATTTTCATGATTTTCATGATTTAAGGGTTAAGGTTTATTAAAAACAGTATATTTAGGTGATATTATTTTATTTGGGGAAAACAAAGGACAATTATCAATTGAATTAATGTTAATAGTTTTAATATCTTTAATTTTATTAATAACTATTACATTGCCTATTGTTTCAATAGCTATTGATTATTCTATGGATAGTTCTAATATTATTGAAACTAAATCTGAGGTATCTAAGTTAATAAATGCTGTGGATATGGTTTATTCACGATCTGGTGGATCTAAGGAGCTTGTTGTTTTAAATCTTCCAAAAGCAACAACTTTAAGTTTTTCTAATTCTTCAAAATCTCAATCTGCTTCTAATCAAATGGATATGGGATTAGCTAGTTTTAGTTATATGTTTTCTGATGGTAATGAAAAAACTGTTGAAATAGATATTAATGCTAAAAATATTAACACTAAATTATATTTAAATGAAGGATTAAATAAAGTTATAGTTTACATGGATGATAATTCAAAGAATATAAATTTTGAGATTATTGAATAATTACTTAAAAAATTTATTGTTATTAATTATTCATATTTAATTAAAATATTTATATTTAAGTAAAATTATTTATTTTATAGTAAAATTATTTATTTTATAGTAAAATTTTTATTTTAAGTAAAATTTATTTATATTTAAGTGGAAATTTCATATTTTAAAAATTCGTTAAATTTAGTTAAAAATTTAAAATAAATTAATAACCTTTATAAATTATAAATTATATATTGTTAATTATACATTTAAATAATATTAGTTATTTTAAGTATATATTTAGTATATTATATTTAGTTATTATATTATATAGTTATTAACTCATAGTTATTAATAATTATTAATAATTATTAACATTTATTAGCTCATAGTTATTAACCTTATTTATTATATTTTTAGTGATTAAAATGGATATTTTTACTTCAATTGTTTACATTGTTTTGTTAATAATAATATTTGTATTTATATTTTCAATGGGACTTTTATCTCCGTCTTTAGGTCGAAAAAATGTTTTATCTGTAATAGCTATGGGTTTTATCATTGGAATAGTGGGGGGAGTGTTTTTCATAACTCCGATATATGATGAAATTCCAAATATTGCTGGAGGATTTGAGCAGCTATTTAATGGAGATAGTGAAAAAATAACCTTAGAAATTAATAATAATACAGATATTAATTCTCTAAACAATGAATTGAAAAATATTGAGGGTGTAAAATCTGTTGATTTAAAAGGATTTTCATTGATCACATCGAATTTTACAGATTTTAGAAAGACTTTCATTGAATCTACATTATCTCGTATGGATGGTATTACATCTTATAGTGTAAATACAGATGGTTTTATCAATGCTTCAACAAATGATTCTAATCCTAATGATTTAATAAATAATATTTCTACGAATATAATGTATACTGGTGGAATTTATACGAATAATAGCTATATTTATGATGTTGTTACTGTAGAATCTTCAAAACTTAATACTGTTAAAGATGCCATTATTGAAAAGGATTTAGTTATTATTAGTGTAGATGGACCTGTTACTAAAACGATTGCAGATACTAAAAATAATCTTTTGGATCATAATCTAATTATTTTTATTATGGGTTTGATTGGGATTTTAGTAGCTTTAATTGGTATTTTCTTTGATCAAATCATTGAATTAATTAAAAGAATAGCTAAGTTTATTTATATTAATGTTTATTTAAAGCTTAAAAAGAAATTTTAAAGAAATTTTAAAGAAATAATATTGCATTTGATAGTATGAAGTCAGCAGTTTTATTTTCCGGTGGAAAAGATTCTACAATGTCTCTTTACAATGCTATTTCTAATGGTGATGATGTATTATATCTTTGTGCTATGATTTCAAGAAATAGTGAATCATATATGTTTCATGTTCCAAATATTAATTATACCTCTATTATGGCTTGTGCTTTAGATATTCCTATAATAACTACTTATACCGATGGAATGAAAGAAGAAGAACTTAAAGATTTAGATGATTTATTTTTTAAATTAAAATCTGAGGGTGTTGAAGCTATTTATACTGGTGCGTTGTATTCTGTTTATCAGAAATCGAGAATTGATGATTTATGTAAAAAACATAATCTTAAATCAATAGCTCCATATTGGCATGTTGATGAAGAGGAATATATGAGAAAAATAGTTGATTTAGGTTTTAAAACTATAATTACTGGGGTTTTTGCCTATGGACTTGATGAATCATGGTTAGGACGAGAAATCACTCATAAATCTATTGATGAATTGAAAGCTATTAATGAGAAAGTCAGTATTAATCTTGCTTTTGAAGGTGGCGAAGCTGAGACAATGGTTTTGGATGGTCCAATTTTTAAGAAATCCCTTAATATTATAAGTGCTCGAAATATTTGGGATAAAGATAATGGTGTTTATATTATTGAAAAAATTAATTTAGTTGATAAATAATTTTGTTTATTTTATATTTATTTTATATTTATTTTATATTTATTATATAGTTATATAGTTATTATATAGTTATTATATATTTATTACTGTTTGATTTGGATATATAACGAGGTATCTCATGGAAAATAAAAATTTACTTGGTATTTTGATGGTGATTTTTGGTTTAGTTCTTATGGCTTTTCCTTTTATCACTGAAACTGTTCTTTCTGTATTAGCTGGAATTTCCTTTTTAATTCTTGGAATCTACTTTATTATGTCTGGAGTTGGTGTTTTTGATAGTTCTAAAATTTCTTCAATTTTAAATATTATTTTTGGGATTTTTTCATTTATTTTAGGTCTATTTTTAATGGGAAATATTATTTTATTTAATTTCATAGCATCATTCTATATTATAGTGTTTGGAGTTTTATACATTATTTCTGGTTTATCTGGAGTTTTTACAAGAGTAACTCCATTTGGAAGAGGTTCTTCAATAGTTTTATTAATTTTAGGTATTTTAACAATTGTTTTAGGTTACTTTGCATTAATTGATCCAATATTTATAGCTATTATTCTTGGTGTTGGATTAATCATTGACGGTGTAGCTTTCTTATTTGCAAAAAGTCCTGAATAATTTATTATATTTTATATTTTATATTTTTTTTTTATTCTTTTTTTTATCTTTTTTATTCCTTTTTTTTAGTTTTCATTCCTTCTTTTTTGTTAACTTTTTTTGTGTTATTTTGTTGTTTTTATTTTCTTTTTGGTTAAGATTTATTCTTTTTTTATTGTGTTTTATTCTCTTTTTCTTTTAGATATTATATGTTTTTTTTTCATTTTATCTTTAAATATTTTTTTTAAAAAAGTAATACTTTTTTTCTTATTTGCTTATTATTTTTATCTTTGTTTTTTTTAATTTTTTAATTTTTATTTTTTAATTTTTGTTTATTTTTTTAATTTTTTGTATATTGTATATTCTAAATTTTTTAATACTTTTTAGATTTTTAATATTATTAATAATTTTTATTTTAATATACTTAACTATATTAGTTATATTTAATAAATAATGGGAGATTTAAACTTTATTTTTATTAATTTAACTGTTTAATAATTTATTTGGATAAATATAGAAAAATATTAAAATTTATAATTCTTTTTTTTTTATGATATATTTTTCTAAATTAATGTTATGCTCTTGTGTTTTTATATTTATTGATCAATTTATTAAAATATTTATTAAATTAAATTTTAAAATATTGATAAATTTAGATTTTTTGTATTACTTTTTTAGTTAATTTATATTTTTTTTTCAACTTTTATATTTTTTCTCTTAACATTTATATTTTTTCCATTGGAATTTCTTTTTTTAAATAATTTTTTAATTATTTTTAATTATTCTTAATTATTTTTTAATTATTTTTTAATTATTTTTTAATTATTTAGATTAAAAGTAATACTATTTTTTATTTTTAATACTCATTTTTTGTATATTGTATACATTAAATAAATTAATAATTTTCATATTTTTAGTATTACTATTATTTTTAATTTTAGATTATTATATTCTTATCTTTTAATTTGTTAAATAAACTTAAATTTAAACTTAATTTTGATTAAAATATTAATTTTGATATTTTTATATAAAATAAATTGATGAATAGTTAAAATTAAAATTTCTATTTTTGGTTAATATTTAATTTTTATTAATTAATTTTCATATTTTTTTAGAATTATCCTACTGTTCATATTTTAAAATTTTTAAAAATAATTATATTTTTTTCTTTTTTGTATTACTTTTATCTAAATTTTTTTTAGATTTTTTTTAGATTTTTTTTAGATTTTTTTGTTTTTAACTTATATTTTATATTTATTTATACTTTATATGTTTAGTTATACTTTTTATATTTTATTATATTTTTTTATTTAGTTATACATTTTTATTTAGTTATACTTTTCTCAATGTTTTTTTTGTTGGATGTATCTTATGTTGGATGTATCTTATGTTGGTATTTAAAATTAAGAAAATAATAAAAATTATATTGCTAAATTTGGTTACATACTATATATCTAAATTTGGTTACATAATAGATATTTTTGCATTAGAATATCATTATATTTATATACTATAAAATTCAAATAATTACATATTATAATATTATATAATTATATAATTATATTTCTAAATGATTTAAAATGATTTAAAATGATTTAAAATGATTTACTCATGTTAGATCTGGTATATTAATTATATGCTATTAATTCTCATTTAATATTCCATGAAACTATTTAACATAGTATTAATTTGTTTGTTATTTGTATATTGTGTATGTTTTTTAATATTAACTTAGCATAGATAATTATATTAAATAAAACTAAGTAAAATTAAATAAAATTAAATAAAACTGATAAAACAAATAGAATAAGTAAATTTAACACAAATAATATGCATAACTTGTGTAAAGTATTGTATGTATTGTTGTAATATATTATAAAGTATTGTATGGTATTATAAAGTATTGTAGAGTATTGTAAATAATAGTGTGGATAATAGGTAGATGATAATATGGATAATATTAAAAATATTAATCAAAAATTAAATATAAACAATATAAACAATATAAATGATATAAATAATATAAATATTGTTTGTTTAGTTTTTGTTTTTGTTTTTATTATTGGAATTGTTTCTTTAAGTTTTTCTACTGTGTATGCAGCTAATATTTATGTTGATCCTGTCAATGGTAATGATGTGGGTTCTGGTAATGATACTAGTCCTTTTAAAACTATTTCTCATGCACTTACTATGAGTGCTGATGGTGGAACAATTTATCTTTCACCTGGTAATTATAATGGCTCTTTGAATACTGGTTTAGCTATAAATAAAAACATTAATATTAAATCTTTATACTCATCAAACAGAGCTGTTTTAGATGGTCAAAATACTGGTGTTAGTGGTTTTAGTATTGGTGTTACTGGTACTGGTGGTAGTGGTGGTACTAGTGGTGGTAGTGGTTCTATTTTCAATGTTTTAATTGAAAATGTAAATTTCACTAATGGTAATGGTGGTTATGGTAGTGGTGGTGCAATTATATCTTATGGTAATTTGACTCTTGTGAATTCAAGTTTCATTCATAATACTGCTTTCAATGCTGGTGCTATTTTCACACAAAGTGGTAGTAGCTTAAATATCATTGATTCATTATTCTCAAATAACTCTGCAACCAATCCTAATGGTGGTTATGGCAATGGTGGTGGTGCTATATTTAACTATGCAAACTATGCTACAATTTCAAATACTCTTTTTAAATTAAACACTGCAATAGCTACTGGTGGTGCTATATATAATCGTGGTGAAAATTTAAATGTTTCAAATAGCTCATTTGTATCTAATCATATTAACAATCCAAGTTGGGGTGCTGGTGGTGGTGCTATTATGAATGATGGTAGCACTGGTGGTGGTGATAACTTGGCTTTAATCGATTCTTATTTCTATAATAATTCTGCTGCATATTATGGTGGTGCTGTTTATAATTATGAAAGTAATAATCTTTATATTTTAAATTCTAAATTTATTAATAATGTTGCACAAGATACTTCAAACTCTAATGGTGGTGCTATTCGTGATAATGGTGCTGATTTCACTGTTATCAATAGTACATTTATAAATAATTCTGCTGCTCATGGTGGTGCAATTCATACCACTGGCACTACTTCTATTTCTGGAAGTAATTTTGAAAATAATACTGCTAGTGCAAATGATGGCACCAGTGGTGGTGCATTATATCTTGGTGGTTCTGATTTATTTGTCATTAATTACAACCGTTTCTATCATAACAATGCTAGCATAAGTGGTGCTAATAGCTATCAAATCTTTTCAGAAACAACATCTGCAAATGTTGACTATAACTGGTGGGGTAACAATACCAACAACCCAAACTATGCTGTTGTAAATTCTTGGGGTGGAACATTTAATCCACATAACTATATTATGGTTAATGTTACTCCTGTTTCACCTACTAATGTGGTATATAATATTTTTTTAAGTGATGCTTCAAAAACTTTAGATGCATCAAAGTTACCTTTATTTTATTTACTTTTAAATGTTACTGCTATTTCACCTAAATCCAATAGCTTTGATGCACGTGCTAATGGTCAAATCATTGAAATTGCTGATGATACATTATTTAGTGTTGATGATTGGAATAATAATTTTCAACCACCACTTGATATACTTGATGTTTATGTCAATGCTACTGGTGGTAGTGATGAAGGATCCCATTGTGGTTATAGTTGGGATGCACCTTTAAAAACAATAGCTAAAGCATTAGAGTTAGTTGCTGATGGTGGAATCATTCATATTGCTGGTGGAGGAAATATTTATGATATTACTACTTATGAATCAACGACTATATCTGTTCCATTAATGATTAATAAAAATATCACACTTCAAGGATACACAATGGGTGTAGATACCACTCAAGCTATTTGGGGAGGCAATGGCACTGGATCTTTTGGTGCAGGTTCAGCTATTATTGATGGACAATACATGTCTATATCATATAGGTCTATGTTTAATATTAATCCAGGTTTAAATGTAACCATTAACAATTTAACTTTTATTAATGCCAAAGGTGAAAATGGTTCTGTTATTTATCTTAATGGTTCTAATCTAACTGTTAATTATTCTAATTTTACAAACAATATTGCAAGAAACTCTGGTGCTATTTACTCTAGTCATGATAGTATTTTAAATATTAACAACTCTGTTTTCAACAACAATTCTGCAATTAACGGTGGTGCAATATACAACAATGGATTGATGAATTTAAATAACCTCATTTTTACCTTAAATTATGCTCATCAGGGTGGGGCAATTTATGCAAATGTGGGAAGTTCTAATGTTTTAATTTCTTCTTCTAATTCTAATAATAAATATATTTTTAGATTAAATAATGCAACAAATGGTGGAGCCATATACTCTAAAAATGCTAACTTTAGTATTGTTGGTTATAATTTTTATAACAATGGAGTAAATGATTGGAATAAAGATGGTAATCTAGAAGGAAGTAATTCTGATGGAACCTTTGGTGGTGCAATAGCTGCTAGTGATTCTTCTAATATTACAATAACTAATTCTAACTTTTATAACAACAGTGGATCAAATGGTGGAGCTATTTTTACTAATAACTCTAATATTATATTACTAAACTCTATTAATAACTTTAATAATAATTTTGGTTTTATTAATTCAAAAGCTATTAATGGTGGAGCTATTTATTCTATTAATTCTTATCTAAATTTAACAAATATTAATTTAAATAACAACACTGCCTTTTTTGGGGCTGCAATATTTGCAAATCAATCTATACATCGTGATGGTTCTGGTTCTGGTGGTTTTGATGGTGATTTGCCATTAATCCATATTTTTAACTCTAGTATTCGCAACAACAATGCATCCATTGGAGCTATTTATGGTATTGAATCTAATTTTGATATTGAAACAGTTAATTTTACTAACAATATTGCATCTAACTCTGCTGCTGCCTTTTACATAACTACTAATTCTAATTTAACTATTGTTAATTCTATATTTAATAATAACACTGCTAAAGGCAAAGATAACACTCTTGAAGGTTCTCCTGATAGTGATGTTTATGGTGGAGCTATTTATCTTGGAAATAACTCTTACCTTGAAGTTGATAATAGCTTGTTTAATTTAAATAATATTTTAATTTCAAATATTAATAACTTTGGATATGGTGGAGCTATTTATATTAATGAATCTGATTTTAATATAACAAATTCTAATTTTACTCGTAATATACTTAATAATAGTCAAAATGCCATGCCTACAAATCTTTATGGTGGAGCTATTTATATTAATGGAAATAGCTCTATTGGTGCTAACGGTAATTTGGACTTAGAATTAAATCATAAAGGAAATATTAGGGGTTCTATTTTTAATAACAATACTGCAATAGGTAATGGTGGGGCTATTTATCTTTTAAATTTCATTCTTAATGTTAATAATTCTATTTTTACTAAAAATAATGTAAATGGATATGAAACAAATAGTGGTGGAGCATTTTATCTTGTTCACTCTAATTTATCAATTTCTTATTCTTTTATTTATAATAATAGTGCAGTAGGCAGTGGTGGAGCTATTTATAGTATGGATAATGTTAATTTAATTGTAAATTCAACTGATTTTGCATATAACACTGCAGTTACTTTAACAACAACTAATGGACAATATAATGGTGGTGCAATTTATATTGGAACTATTGATTCAAATGATAAATCTAATATTCTTTTAAATTATAATCGCTTTTATCATAATAATCTAACTGCTACTCAATATCAAGTATACTATAATAATGCTTCTGCTAATGATTTAGCTATTAATGCTGGCTATAATTGGTGGGGTAATGCTACTAATGATAAGAACTATGCTGTTATTGGAACAAATCGTGATAATTTAGTTAGTTTAGGTAATGATAGTAATGGAAATGGTTATCTTTATCCTGAGAGTTTTATTAATCTCACAGTAACGAATGCAACTCCTGATATGGATGATGGTGAGTATATATACTTTATATTTTTAAATGGCACAAGTATTGATGATTTAAATAATAATCTAACTGGAGGTTTAAATTCTGCTTATCTTCCTTTCTTTAAATTGTTATTAAGTGGAACTCCAGCAGGTATTTATCCTGGTGTTGATATTAGCACTGAAACTTTTACTTCCCTTGATGCACGAACCAACAAAAGATATATAAATGTCTATGATATTATGGGCTTACAAGTTGATGATTGGAAAATATCACTTGATGGGGGTTATGATTCAATTTTTGATGTTTATGTGAATGCTATTGATGGTTTTGATGGTAACAACGGAACTTCATGGGATAATCCACTTAAAACAATTTCTGCTGCTTTAAGTCGGGCTCGACATAATGCCACTATTCATATTGCTGGAGGAAATTATAATTATAATGGAACTGGAATAAATGTAAATATTTTAATCAATAAAAATATAACTATTCTTGGTTACACTGTGGGTGTTAATACAAGTGTGGATAATGGTGTAAATGACGGGGTGTCAAATCCAACTAATAGCTCTGGTTTTGGTTCATTTGGTGTTGGAGAGGTTTATATTGATGGAACTGGAAGTAATGGACTCTTTACACTTAGAAATGTGAATGTTAACTTAATTAATTTAACCTTTGTTAATGGAAATATAAATTTGGGTTCTCAATCTTATGGTGCTGCTCTTAATCTAATTAATTCTTTTGTAAATATTACAAACTCTAAATTTATAAATAACACTGTTTCAGGAAATGATTATAGTGGTGGAGCAATATATGTTGATAGTAGATCAAATATAAGTTTAAACAACGGTGGTGGACAAACTGGATTTTACAACAACTCTGCTGCTTATGGTGGAGCTATTTACTACAATGGAAATACTCATTTAGATATAAATGGAATTATCTTTGAAAATAACACTGCATCATCTGCTGGTGGAGCTATTTATAATCGTGTTCATGGATTAAATATCAGTAATTCTAAATTTATTTTAAATCATGCCGATGGATTTGAGCCAGGTAGTGGAGGAGGAGCTATTTATAATATTCGAAATAATTTGACTATTTTTAATTCTAGTTTTATAAACAACTCTGCAAGTAATATTGGTGGAGCCGTTTACACTGGAAGCTTTTCTGGATCACGTTATGGTAATAATTCAAGAATTTTAAATTCTATATTTACAAATAACTCTGCATCTAGTGGTGGAGCAGTATTTAATGATAGAGGTATTAATTTTTATGTTTCTAATTCTAATTTCACAAATAACACTGCTACAAGTGATTTATTATCCAGTGGTAGTAAAAATTCCCGTGGAGGAGCAATTGTAAATAACGATGCCAAAAATTTCTTAATTTACCACTCAAGTTTTAATAATAACTCTGCAACTGATTCTGGTGGAGCAATATTTACTATAGGAGCAAATGCTAAAATAGATAATAATACATTTATATTAAACTCTGCTGCTGCTGGTGGAGGAGTTTTCAATGGTCTATCTGAGAATTTAACAGTTTCTAACTCTACTTTTAATAATAACTCTGCAAAGGATACTAATGGTGGGGGAGTTCATAATGTTGGAAGGAATTTAAAAATTATTAATTCTATATTTGACTATAACTTTGCTAACAACTATGGTGGAGCACTTTACAATGTTGGAAACAATACAATTATTTCAAATTCAAACTTCACTGGTAACAATGCTACAAATCATGCTGGAGCATTTGCAAATCGTGGATACAATGATTCAATAGATAATTCAAGGTTTATAAACAACACTGCAAAGTATGGTGCTGCAGTTTGTAATAATAACTCTGGTTTAAAGATTAATAACTCTTATTTCTATAACAACTCTGCTGAAGAATATGGTGGAGCAATATACACTCTTTATAGTAATGAATCAAATAGTAATAAAATTTTAAGAGTTTATAACTCCAATTTCACCTTAAATTATGCTAAAATTTATGGTGGAGCTATTATTTCAAACTATAACTTAAATATCTATGATTCAAACTTTGAAAATAACTCAGCTTCCTATGGTGGTGGGCTTTATATCAATTGCTCAGCAACAATAAATAGCTCAAAGTTTATAAACAATACTGCTTGTAGTGGAGCAGCTATTTATGGTGATTGGAACAATAATATTACAATTTCCTATTCTAATTTTACTCTTAACAATGCTACAGGAGTTGATTTAACACGGGAATTAAATGGAACTGGTGGAGGAGCTATTTATCTTTATTTCTACTCTAATTTAAATATTGATAACTCTAACTTTGATGATAACTCTGCTGAATATGGTGGAGTTATATGGGCTGCAGTTGGATCTAATATTAATTTAATCAACTCAAAATTAAATAATAACTCAGCACGTCAATACGGTGGAGCTATTAGACTTCGTGATGTTTATTTAAATATAACCAACACTAATTTAACAAATAATATAGCAACAGAATGTGGTGGAGCTATTTATTCAACTTCCCTATCCACAGGATCCAATATTTATCTAAACAATTTAAATTTTATAAATAACTCTGCTACTATTGGTGGTGGTGGAGCAGTTTATGCAAATGCATCATCTAATGTTCATGGATACTCTTCAAATTATGTAAATAATACTGCTGCCGAGCATGGTGGAGCATTCTACTTCAATGGGGGTTTATCTGGAATTTACTACAATAGATTCTATAATAATAATTTAACTACTGCTATTAATCCACAAGTTTATGTTAATAGTGGTAGTGTAAACCTTAATTACAACTGGTGGGGACATAACATAACAGAATATAACTATGCTGTTGTTGGAACAAATGATACTAGTCCAGCTATTGTTGAATTTAGAAATCATGTAGTTGTGCAAGTTAATCCAATATCTAAAACTAAATTTAATTATACTATATCACTAAATACTTCTGATGATTTTAATTCTAATCTATTACCTAATGATTTAACTTTGCTTTTAAATCCAAGTGATTCAAGTGATGAAAATAGCTATGATGGAAGAGATAATATGACAATTGAATTTACATCATCTGGTTTTAAAACATTTAAATTAGATGATTGGGAGTATGTTTATATTACTAATGATTTGTATGTTAATTCTTCAATAGATCATGGTAATTACGATGGAAGCAATTGGGATAATGCATTTAAAAACCTCTCTGCAGCTTTAGATGTGATAGTTCGATACGCAGTGACTAATGCTGTTATTCATATTGCTGGAGATGATTCTACACTCATACAAAACTACACAGGAGAAGGTATTAATACTAATATTGCTTTAAACAATAGTTTTGATAATCTTACACTTTCTGGTGAGTTTGGTTCTCCTGTATTTGATGCTCAAGCCATATCTCGCATATTTAATATTACAGCAAATAACCTTACAATATCTAATATTACATTTGTTAATGGTAATGCTAGTGGGTTTGGTGAAGTTGATATGTATGGAGGAGCTATTTATAATGAGGGTAATAATACAAATATTATAAATTCTAGTTTTATTAATAATTCTGCAAATAGTCGTGGTGGTGCTATTTATAATGCTGGTAGTGATTTTAGTGTGAGTAATTCTAGTTTTGTTAATAATTCCGTAGATGGTCGTGGTGGTGCTATTTATAATGCTGGTAGTAATATTGATATAATTAATTCTAGTTTTATTAATAATCATGCTTATTATAGTATTAGTGGTCACGGTGGTGCTATTTATAATGGAATTTATGATGAGGATAATGTTAATAATCGTGATTTTAATTTAACTATAATTAATTCCAGTTTTATTAATAACTCTGCTGAACATCAAGGTGGAGCTATTGAAAATGATTATGGTGTTCTTATTGTCAATAACTCTGAATTTATCAATAACTCTGCAACTTTCTTAGCTAATGCCATTTATTCACAAGCAATTACAAATGGAGATGACAAAGATATACTCACAACAACTATTGATTATTCTTCTTTTAGTGAAAATAATGGTGCTTATGGAGCTATAATGATTGTAGGTAATTTTAACCTATCCAATTCTAACTTTACAAATAATAACAACGGAGCATTAGGATTACAAATTCACACTGCTTTTGGAGAACCAGAACTTAATATTAATAACAACAATATTTCTTCCAATGATATTGGTATTGTTTTATTAGGTATGGAAATGGTTGGTAGTGATTATGTTTACACTATTCCAACACTTACACAGAATAATATAATCGATAAAAATCAATATGCTCTTGGACTTGCTGCCGTAGGATTTGAAGTAAGTTTTGATTTTATTGTTCAAGACAATTATGCTCAAAGTGGAGATAACAATACAAATGGTGTTCTTCTTAAACCATTACCAGATTATCCATTCCTTAGTTCTATTATTAATTCTTCTTTAAGTGGATATTCTGGTGTTGCTATTACAATAGCTAATAGTTCCATTTTAGGAAGAGTTATTAATTCTAATATAACAAATAATGGTATAGCTATTTTAGTTAATGGCAATAATAGTAATATTACTTCTAATAATATTCTTAATAATTCTCAAGGCATCATTATTAATAATACTGCTTATAATACTTATATTAATTACAATAGACTTGTTAATAATTCTAATAATGGCGTTGGTGTTTATATTGAAAATGATGGTCATGACACTAATTTAAATAGTAACTGGTGGGGTCAAAATAATATAACTGGAATTGTTGGTGGTGATACTGCTAGTTATACTTTTGATGATTACTTTGTTTTATTAGTTGGGTATAATAATAGCTTTGTTACTTATGTAAATGCTTCTCGTGATGAATATACTGGTTATTATGTCTTTTCTTATTATCTTGGTTTAAATACAAGTAGTTATGGTAATATTCATAATACTACTATTGGTCTTCTTCCTGCATTTATTGTGAATGTTAGTTTAAGCAGTGGTGATAGTTTCTTACTTGATACTCATTCCAATTCAAGTTTTGAATCTATGGCTATTGGTTTAAATAAAAATAATTCTCCTATTTGGATTAAAGCCGCTGGGGATAATGAAGATCCTATACTTAAATTAGTTCATAAATATGGTTATGCTGATTTTGCTATTGGGCTTTATGTTAACTCATCTTGGAATAATAGTGATGGTGATGGAACATTTTGGGATAGTCCATTTAAAACTCTTAATGATGCACTTTTAGCTATTGTTAATTATGGTTTAAATAGTGTTAACTCTAATTTTACTATTCATATTGCTGGAGATAACTCTACAATACTTCAAAATTATACTGCTAATGGGGTTAATGTTAATCTGGTTTTAAATAGTAGCTATTCTAATTTAACTATTTCTGGTGAGTTTGGTTCTCCTGTCTTTGATGGACTTGGATTATATCGCATATTTAATATTACAGGTTCTAATATCACAATAGCTAATT
>JAISIT010000055.1 GCA_031261915.1 Candidatus Methanoflexus mossambicus | reverse complement strand
ACAAAAACGAAAATTTGTATAACAAAAGGTAGAACTTTAATTATTAAAGATTGTGTACAAATATCTTCCTGTCCACCAACATTTATTTTTTTTGTGAATTATATAGAGTTGGTACATTTTTCTTACAAAAGATTCATTGAAAATTATTTAAGAAAACACTTTAACTTAAGTTGTTTGCCAATAGTATTGATTTTTAAAAAAGATTTATAAATTTTTATGTTTATTAAAATTATTTATATTTTTATTGTTTATATTATTACTTCTATACCATTTGCATATATTTTTTCAAAAAGTATTAATAAAGTTGATATTCGTACTTTAGGTTCAAAAAATATTGGAGCTACAAATGCATTTAGAACAGCTGGTTATATTGCTGGTATTTTGACTCTTGTTTTTGATATTTTTAAGGGCTGGTTATCTATTTACTTTGCAAAAAAATATATTGATTCTTCATTTATTTATATAACAGGTATAATATTTGTGGCTATAATTGGTCACATATTTTCCATATTTATTAAATTTAAAGGGGGGAAGGGGGTTGCTGTTAGTCTAGGATTACTTATTCCATTACTTCATTATTTACCATTGTTAATATCTATCTTTATTTTTGTACTTATCTTTATTATGTTTAATTATGTTTCATTAAGTTCTATTATAGCAGCTATAAGCTTGCCTTTTACATTAATTTTATTAAAATACCAAATAAAATACATAATAGTAGTTTTTTTAATAGTAAGTATAATTATTTATAAACACAAAAATAATATAATAGATATTATAAAAAAACGGAGAGAGAGGGATTCGAACCCTCGATAGAAATAATTTTCCTATAATAGTTTTCAAGACTATCGCCTTAAACCTCTCGGCCATCTCTCCATTAAATGATGTATGCAGAACGGAGAGATAGGGATTCGAACCCTAGTTACTATTTATTAATTAGTAAACAGCTTTTCCAAAACTGCGCCTTAAACCTCTCGGCCATCTCTCCACAAAATTAACTTTTCAAATACTTTTCAAAAGGTAGTATTGTTCTAATAATGAAAATATACTATTAATAATCCAATATATTATCAATCCAGAAGGAAAAGACCAAAACATTATAGTGAATAATATAGGCATAATATATATCATATTTTTATATGAAGATATATCAGATGTTGTTGTAGCAGTAATTTTTTGTTGTAAAAACATTATTATACCCATTAATATTGGTAAAAAATTAATATAAAAGTTTCCTATATGTAATAATTTATCAGGAGATGATAAATCACGTATCCAAAATATCCAACCTTCATTACGAAGTTCGTAAACATTTCTTAAAATAGTAAAAAATGCCCAAAAAATAGGTAATTGTAATAGTGTAGGTAAACATCCACCTAAGGGATTAATTTTTTGTGTTCTATAAGCATTTAAGATTTCCATTTGCATCATTCTTGTATTATTAGCATATTGTCTTTGGATGTTTTGGATTTGAGGTTGAAGATGTTTCATAACTATTAATGATTTAAAACTTTTTAATGTTAATGGCAATAATAAAAATTGCATAATTATTGTAAGTAAAACAATAGACCATCCATAATTTCCTATTAAATTATGTAATAATATTAAGGTTAAAAAAAATGGTTTTCCTAAAAAACTAAACAATCCAAAATTAATTACTTTTTCTAAATTTAAGTTATAACTTTTTAAATGTTTATAATGTTTGGGCCCTAATAAAAAATCTACTGAATAACTACATTTATTCAATGTATTGTTATTACTTTTTAATTTTACAGAATAATGTAATGGGCTTGAATGTTTTAAAATCTTAATCTGATCAAAATTTGAAGGCATTTTAGGAATAAACGCATAAACAAAATATCTATTACTTAATGCTATCCATTTATATAATGAGCCAACTAAAACTTTACTATGTTTTAATATACTAACATTATTTGGTTTTACTTGATTACAAATAAAGATTTTAGATGTACTATCTGCAGTGGTACTGTTAATATTAACTAAATTAAAAGAATTAAAATTAAATTCTAAAATAGGTAATTGTGTGAAAAGATTAACTTTCTCTAAAGAACAAACTAAATTATGCATATTATTGTGAGGAGATAAATAGTATGTTTTAGTAATTCTCCAACCTAAAGGAGAATTATATTCAAAACATATTTTATTACTTGAACTATGAATAATTTTATAAAAACAATTTTCAAAGTTAGCCATAAAATTATTAGAATTTATATTTAATAATTCTAACCAATGTCCGTTACGTTCTTTAATAGCCCATGTTTTTATTGCAGCCCCTTTATTAGTAAACACAACTTTATAATTAGAATGTTTGACAGTAAGTAAAATTTCTTTGTTATTATTATTTATGTTATAATTGTGAACATGATTATTTAATTTAGCGTATACTAAATTATTAATAAGTCCAATATTACATATACAAATGATAATAGTTGATATTAAGATAAAAATAATGTTATTTTGTCTCACTTTTTCTTTATTTTTAATAATATTTTTTTGACGGTAATGGAACATACTCAATACCTCCTTTACAAAAAGGATTACATCTAATTAATCTATAAAAAACAAGAATACATCCTTTAGGAATACTATGTACTGATAATGCATCATATGCATAAACCGAACATGAAGGATAAAAACGACATCTGTGAGTAAGATTTATTGCAGACGATATTATAATATATAATTTAATAGCATTAAGTATTATGTTCTTAAGTATCTTATTAATAATAACCGCCTTTTTTAAGAAGATTTAATAAATTATATCTTAAATGATTATAATCTAATAATATAGTTTGTTTTCTTAAGATTATAATAAGATCTAATTGTTCTTTTAATAAATGTTTATTAAGTCTAAAAATTTCTCTAATTAATCTTTTAGATTTATTTCTTGTAACTGCTGTACCTATTTTTCTTGATGTAATTAAACCAAGTCGTTTTACATTGTTGTTATCATTTCTTTTGTAAACAATAATTTTTATTTTATCATTTTCTAAAAGTTGTCCTCTGTCAAAACATTTATTAAAATCAGATTTTTTATGTAAACGTTCAAAATAACTTAAAGTAAAATTTTTACGTATTTGCATACTTAATGTATAACTTTATTTTATCATACTTACTTATTTTATTTTATTATGCACTTAGTACTTTGCGTCCTTTTTTTCTACGTGCACTTATTATTCTTCTTCCACTAGCAGAAAACATTCTAGCTCTAAAACCAATTTTTTTCTTTCTTCTATGATTATTTGGTTGAAATGTTCTTTTCATAAAAATTTTTGTAACTCCCAAACTAGTTAATTTTCAAAAAATTTTTTGATAGTATAAATAAGTATTCCGTAGTATAAAATAAAATTAGGGTTTTTGTCAATATTTAAAATTGATAATAATTTAAAAAAAAAGTTATAATATTTATAAGTTTAATTATTAAATGTTTCCGACGTAGCTCAATTGGTAGAGCGATCGGCTGTTAACCGGTTGGTTGCTGGTTCGAGTCCAGCCGTCGGAGTTTAAATTTTATTATGTTTATAAAATATTGCATGAAATTTGTTTTGTAATATTCTTTTTATATTTGTATCTTGAGATATCACTTTTAATAAATTAGTATCATTTAACATATAAATTGCTGGTAGCGGGTTTTGTTCATTACTAATTTTTTCTAATTCATTTATTATTTTATCTTTAGGAACAACTGTAATGAATTTTGATACCATATATATAGCTTGATAAGTACGTTTTTCTATTT